>NZ_NEIR01000014.1:0-193806 GCF_002112825.1 Pseudomonas sp. B5(2017) | reverse complement strand
CAGGCTGCGCAGGCCGGCCGGGATCGGCAGGGCTTCGTGCAGGTGCGACTGGGTCAGCAGCAAGGCGATGCCGCTGTCCTCGAACATGTAGCTCAGGCGGTCCTGGGGATATTCCGGGTCCAGCGGCACATAGGCGCCACCGGCCTTCACGATACCCAGCAGGCCGACGACCATCTCCAGGCTGCGCTCCATGGCGATGCCCACCAGCACATCCGGGCCCACCCCCTGCTCGCGCAGCTTGTGCGCCAGCTGGTTGCTACGGCGGTTGAGCTCGGCATAGCTCAGGGTCTGCTCGCCAAAGGCCAGCGCCGGGGCATCCGGGGTGGCGAACACCTGGGCCTCGATCAGCTGGTGAATGCTGCGCTCGTCCGGGTACGTCGCCTGGGTTTCGTTCCAGCCTTCGACCATCTGTCGCTGTTCTGGCAGCCCCAGCATTGGCAGCTCGCCAATCACCGCGTCAGCATTCTCCGTCAGCGCCTGCAGCAGGTTGGCAAAGTAGCCAGCCAGGCGGCCAACGCTCTCGTCGCTCCACAGCGCACGGTCATGGCTGTACTGCATCGACAGCGTGGTGCCCAGTTCCACCACCAGGGTCAGCGGGTAGTTGGTCTGCTCCTGCACGGCCACATCGCCGAAGCGCAGGCCACCGGGCGCGCCCTGTTGCAGCGCCTCGGCCACCGGGTAGTTCTCGAACACCAGGATGCTGTCGAACAAGGCGTCACCGCCCTGCCCCGCCCAGCGCTGCACATCGTACAGCGGGGTGTGCTCGAACTCGCGCACGGCCAGGTTGCCGGCCTGCACCTGGCCGATCCACTCGGCCACGGTCTGCTCGGCACGCGGGGCGCCGATCACCGGCAAGGTGTTGATGAACAGGCCGATCTGTTCCTCTACCCCCGGCAGGTCTGCCGGGCGACCGGCGACCGTGGCGCCGAAGCACACGCTGGCCTGGCCGGTGCAGCGTTGCAACAACAGCAGCCAGGCCGATTGCACCAGGGTGTTGACCGTGACCCGGTTGGCCCGGGCGAAGGCTTCGATACGGGCGGTCTGCTCAGGGTCGAAGGCCAGGCGGTGATCGCCATGGCCGCTACCGCTTGCGCCTGCACTGCCGGCGATGGCCTGGGCCAGGCGGGTCGGCTCGTCCAGGGCCGCAAGCTGGGCTTTCCAGAAGGCTTCGGCAACGGCCGCGTCCTGGCCCTGCAGCCAGGCGATGTAGTCGCGGTAGTGCGTGGCCTGTGCCTGCGGCGCCAGGCCGGCATAGCGCTGCAGCACTTCGCCCAACAGCCGCGAGGTGCTCCAGCCGTCCATGAGGATGTGGTGGTTGGTGTAGATCAGGTGGTGGCGGGTATCGCCCGTGCGTACCAGAACCAGGCGCAGCAGCGGCGCGGCAGCAAGGTCGAAGCCGCGCTGGCGCTCACCCTCGGCCAGGGCCTGCAATGCCTGCTCCAGCGCCGGCTGGCCACGCCAGTCGTGCCCGCTGCACGGCAGTTCGACGGCCTTGCGTACCACCTGCACGGCCTGCTCCAGTTCGCCCTGCAGGATGAAACCGCTGCGCAGGATGTCGTGGGCATCGAGCGCGGCCTGCCAGGCCTGCTGGAAACGCTGCACATCCAGCCCATCCACATCCACGCGCAGCTGGTTGATGTAGTTGCCGGCCTGCTGGTCGTAAAGGGTGTGGAACAACATGCCCTGCTGCATGGGTGATAGCGGGTACACATCGGCGATCTGCCCGGCCTCCAGCGGCAGGCTGTCCAGTTGCGCCTGGGTCAGCGCGGCCAGCGGGAAGTCCGACGGCGTCACGCCTTGGTGCCGCGCATCGCAGCAGTGCTCGACCAGCTCTGCCAAGGCCTGCCCGTAGGCCTGGGCCAGCTTCTCGATGGTGGCCGGGTGATGAACGTCGGCGCTGTAGGCCCACTCCAGGAACAGCTCGCCGCCGTACACCTGGCCGGTGATGCTCAGCCAGTTGCCCAGCTGTGCGCCGGCACATTGGGTACGGCCTGCGCTTTCCCCGCTCGGGGTGAACAGGGCGCCGGCCTCGGCATCGAAGCTGGCATCGAACTGGCCCAGGTAGTTGAAGGTGACACGGGCCTGGGCGGCACGCTCGAGCCGGTCACGCACTTCAGCATCGCCGAAGTAACGCAGCAAGCCGTAGCCGAGGCCTTTGTCCGGCACGCCGCGCAGTTGCTCCTTGATCGCCTTGATCGACTGGCCAAGGTCCTGGCCGGGTGTGAGGCGCACCGGGAACAGGCTGGTGAACCAGCCCACGGTGCGGCTGAGGTCGAGGTCGTCGAACAGGTCTTCGCGGCCATGGCCCTCCAGCAGTACCTGCACGTTGTCCTGTGCGCTCCACTGGCACAGGGTGCGCGCCAGCGCGGTCAGCAGCAGGTCGTTGATCTGCGTGCGGTAGGCCGCCGGGGCCTGTTTCAGCAGCTTGGCGGTGCGCTCGGCATCCAGCCGTGTGGCGGCGGTACGGGCATGGGTGTTGGCCAGGCTGCCCATCGGATTGTCACGCGGCAGTTCGGCGTGGTCGCCGGCCAGCGCCTGCAGCCAGTAGTCGCGCTGTGCTTGCAATGCGGGGCTGCCGGCATGGCTGGCCAGGCGCTCGGCCCAGGTCTTCACCGAGGTGGTCTTGGCGGGCAGGCTCACGGCCTGACCGTTCAGCAATTGCCGGTAGGCCGCTTGCAGGTCTTCCAGCAACACCCGCCACGACACACCGTCGACCACCAGGTGATGGACCACCAGCAGCAGGCGCTGCTGGCCATCGGCGAAATCGAACAGTTCGGCACGCAGCAGCGGCCCGTGCTCCAGGTTCAGGCTGGCCTGCACCTGGTTGCCGGCGGCGTCCAGCTCACTCAGTGCGGCCAGGTTGCGCTGGCGCAGCAGTGGTGCATTGTCCAGCGGCTGGAAGCGCGCCTGCCACTGGCTTTCGCCACGGCTGAAGCGCAGGCGCAGGGCGTCGTGCTGCTCGACCACGGCGCGCAGGGCTGCCTGCAGATGTTGCACCTGCACCGGGCTGGCCGGCTTGAGCAGTACCGACTGGTTCCAATGCGCCGGCTGGGCGATCTCCATCTCGAAGAAACGCGCCTGGGCCGGCAGCAATGCCAACTCGCCGCTGGTGGCGGTGTCCACGGCTGCGGCCGCAACCGCTTGCTTGGCCTCGATGCGCTTGGCTACCTGCGCCAGCTGGGCGATGGTCTGTTGTTCGAACAACTGCTTGGGGGTGATCCTGATGCCCTGGCGTTTGGCCCGGGCGATGATCTGCAGGCTGAGGATCGAGTCGCCGCCCAGTTCGAAGAAATTGTCGGTGCTGCCGACCTGCTCCAGCTTGAGCACATCGGCCCACACTGCGGCCAGCTTCTCCTCGATATCGCCTTGCGGCGCCACATAGCCACGGCTGACCGCGCCCGGTGCCGGCAAGGCACGCTTGTCGAGCTTGCCGTTGGCGGTCAGTGGCAGGCGCTCCAGCAGCAGTATCTGCGCCGGCACCATGTAGTCCGGCAGGCGTGCCTGCAATTGCGCCTGCAGTTGCTGCACGGTCACACCGGCGTCGGCCACACCGTAGGCCACCAGCTGCAAGCGCTCGGCATCGCCCTCCAGTGGCAAGGCCAGTACCACGGCCTCGCTGACACCGGGCAGGCCGGCCAGCACCCGGCCGACTTCACCTGGCTCCACGCGATAGCCACGGATCTTCACCTGGTCGTCGGCACGGCCGATGAACTCGACCAGGCCATCGGCAGTCCGCCGCGCGCGGTCGCCGGTGCGGTACAGGCGGGCACCACCCTCGGTCGGCACGAAGCGTTCGGCGGTCAACGCTGGCTGGCCCAGGTAGCCCTGGGCGACGCCTTGCCCGCCCAGGTAAAGCTCACCGGGCACCTGCGCCGCCAACGGGTTGAGATAGCCATCCAGCACCTGGGCGCAGGCGTTGCCCAGCGGGCGCCCGACCGGCACCGTGCGGCAACCTGGCAGCGGCTGCCCCGGCTCGAAGGTGAGCACGCCTACAGTGGTTTCGGTCGGGCCGTAGTGGTTGATGACCCGGCAAGCCGGGCGCAGTTCGCGGATTTTTTCCAACAGGCCCCAGCTGCATGCCTCACCACCCAGGATCAATGCCTCGGCGGGCAGCACATCGGCGGCGCGGGCCGCTTGCAGCAAGCCTTGCAGGTGGCTCGGCACCAGCTTGAGCACGCCGACCTGGTGCTGCGCCATGTAGCTTGCGAAGCCATCCGGGTCGAACGCCAGTTCCTGTGGCAACAGGTGCAGCAGGCGGCCCGAAGCCAGGGCACCGAACAGCACGGTGTGGCCCAGGTCGGCCGCGGTGGTGGACACCATCGCCATGCTTGCCGCGGTAGGCAGTTGCAGGCGCTCCAGCACCGCCTGGGTGTAGCTGGCCAGCGCCCCGTGGCTGACTACCACGCCTTTCGGCTGGCCGGTCGAGCCCGAGGTGTAGATCAGATAGGCCGGTTGTTCGGCGGCGATGGCCACCTCGACCGGGCTGTCGCTGCAGGTTGCCCAGGCGGTGTGATCACAGGCAATCAGCTGCACGCCGTCCAGGCCGGCGAAGCGCTGGTCGCCCGACTCATGCAGGAGTACGGCGGCGCCACTGTCGGCAATCAGTTGTTGCAGGCGCTCCGGCGGTTGCTGGGTGTCCAGCGGCAGGTAGGCGGCGCCGGTCTTGAGCACTGCGAGCAAGGCGCCGACCCACTCGATGGAGCGCGGCAGGCACAGGGCGACGATGCTGCCGGCACCGACGCCGTGCTGACGCAGGTAGTCGGCCAGGCGGTTGGACGCCGCCTCCAGCCCGGCCTGGGTCATGAACCGGTCACCAGCACGCACACCGCCGTGGGCCTGGCCTTGCGCCATTGCCTGGCGCCACAGGGCGAGGAAATTGCCGTGCGGGTAGGCCTGCGTGGCAGCCGGCAGCAGCGTCGCCATTTGCGGGCTGTCGACGATCGCCTGCTGCGGGTCACGGATCAGCGCATCCAGCACCTGGCGCAGCGAAGCGGCCATGCGTTCGATGGTGGCCTGCTCGAACAGGTCGGTGGCGTAGGTGAAGTAACCTTCGATGCCGTCGGCCTTGTCGGAGAAGTCGAACGCCAGGTCGAAGCGGGCATCGCCACCGTCACGGGCAAAGCCTTCCACCTCCAGCGCGCCCAGGCGCTTGCGCCCTGCATCGCTGGCGGCCACGTGCTGGTTGATCTTGAACTGGAACAGCGGGTTGTGGGCCAGGTTGCGCTCGGGCAGCAAGGCATCGACCAGGTGCTCGAACGGCAATTCCTGGTGCGACTGGGCGCCGCCGATCACGTCTTTTACCTGCTCCAGCAGCGCGGCGAAGGTGGCGCGCTCGTCCACCTGCACGCGCAGCACCTGGGTGTTGATGAAGAAGCCGATCAGGCCTTCCAGCTCCTTGCGGTTGCGCCCGGCGTTCGGGGCGCCGATGCGGATGTCGGCCTGGCCGCTGTAGCGCGACAGCACCACCGCCATGGCCGCCAGTACCAGCACGAACAACGTGTGGCCACCCTTGCGCGCCTGGCTGCGCAGGGCCTCGGCCTGTTCGGCGCCGATGTCCACGCGCACCACCGCGCCACGCTGGCTGGGCGTGGCCGGGCGCTCGAAGTCCAGCGGCAGGCTCAGCACCGGGTGCTCGTCGCCCAACTGGGCCTGCCAGTAGGCCAGCTGGCGCTGCGCTTCACCGGCCTCGAGCCAGGCGCGCTGCCAGATGGCGTAGTCGGCGTACTGGATCGGCAACGCCGGCAACTCGGCCTGCCGGCCTTCGGCCAGGGCGCTGTATAGCTGGATGAATTCCTGCACCAGCACATCGCTGGACCAACCGTCGGAGATGATGTGGTGCATGCTCAGCGCCAGCACGTGGTGATCGGCGGCCACGCGCAGCAGGGTCACCCGCAGCAGCGGGCCGGCCAGCAGGTCGAAGGGCTGCTTGAGGGCGGCGTCCACGGCCACGCTCAGCGCTGCCTCGTCGGCGGCACCGTCGAACATCACCCGTTCCAGCGCCAGCGGGCAGTGCTCGAGGATTTCCTGGTAGAACTCGCCCTCCTCCGAGGCGAAGCGCGTGCGCAGCGACTCGTGGCGTTGCACCAGCGCATCCAGCGCCTGCTGCAGCACCGCCTGGTCCAGCGCGCCCTTCAGGCGTACCGCCATCGGCACGTTGTAGGCCGGGCTGTCGGGCTCCAGCTGCCAGAGAAACAGCAGGCGTTGCTGGGCGTACGACAGCGGAATACGCGCCAGGCCCTGACGCGCGGGCACGATGGGCAGCAGCCGGAAGCTCTGCCCGGTGGCCTGCATCTTTGCCAGGATCTGCTGGCGTTGCTCCACGGGGAGGCCAACGAAACGTTGGGCGATGCGTTGTGCGGCAGTGAGTTCCATGTCAGGCCTCTGTGAATGCATTCATCATTTGTTCGATATCGCTCAGGCCATCGTCGGAGAGCGACAGGCCCTGCTCGTCCAGTGCCTGGGCGAACGCGCGCAGTTCGGGGTGGCCGAAGATCAGCCGCAGGGGTATGTCCAGCCCCAGCTCGACGTTGATCCGCGACACTGCCTGGGCCGCCAGCAAGGAGTGGCCGCCCAGCTCGAAGAAGTTGTCGTTCAGGCCGACCCGGGCAACGTTCAGCAACTGCGCCCAGATGTTCGCCAGCTGCTGCTGCCGCTCGGTCTGCGGCGCCTGATATTCATGCTGTGGCTGGCTCGGGTCGGGCAGTGGCAGGGCCTTGCGGTCGAGTTTGCCGCTGGGGGTCAGCGGCATGCTCGGCAGGGTCACCAGGTAGGCCGGGATCATGTAGTCCGGCAGGCTGGCCTTGAGGTACTGCTTCAGGGCCTGGCGCAGATCGCCGCGGTAACCTTCGGCCGGCACCGCATAGGCGCACAGCTGCTTGCCACTGGGCAGGTCGATGGCCAGCACGGTGGCTTCGCGAACGTCCGGGTGCGCCCGCAGGTACTGCTCGATCTCACCCAGCTCGATACGGAAGCCGCGCACCTTCACCTGGTGGTCGACCCGGCCGCGATAGGCCAGCTGGCCGTTTTCGTCGTAGCAGCCGAGGTCGCCGGTGCGGTACAGGCGGCCACCGCCAACCGGGTCGAACGGGTCGGGGATGAAACGCTCGGCGGTGAGTGACGGACGCTGGTGATAACCGCGCGCCAGGCACCCTGCCCCGCCGATGAACAGCTCGCCGGGCACGCCCACCGGTGTCGGCGCCAGGCCATCGTCCAAGGCATGCAGGGTACGCCCCGGCAAGGCACGCCCGATCGGCACGCCGCCCTGGCTGATCTGCTCCACGGTCATCTGCGAGCAGTCGTAGGTGGTGGCGACCACGGTGGCTTCGGTCGGGCCGTAGGTGTTCAGCAGGCGCACCGCTGGCGGGCCGTCGGCCAGCCAGGCGCGCAGGGCATCTTCCGGCACCGCCTCACCCCCCACGTGAATCTGCTTCAGCCGGCCATAGGCCTCGGGGGCGCGGCGCTCCAGCGCCAGCAGGCGCCAGTAGGCCGCCGGCAGGTCGGCCACGGTCACGCCGTGGCGGTTGATCTCCTCCAGCAGGGTGGCGGTGTCCCACAGCCGCAGGTCGCGCAGCACCACACAGGCGCCCTGGGCCAGCGGCGGGAAGAACTGCTCGATGAAGCCATCGAAGCTGATCGTGGCGAACTGCAGCACGCGATCGCCTGGGGTGAGGCGCGAATAGTCGCCGGCCACCTGGCAGAACAGCGACAGGGCCTGGTGGTCGATGGCCACGCCCTTGGGCATGCCGGTGGAGCCGGAGGTGTAGATGACGTAGGCGAGGTTGTGCGGCGCCGCCAGGTTGGCCAGCGGCTCGGCGGGCCAGGCGTGCAGCCACTCGGTGCCCGGTTCCAGTACCACGCAGGGCAGTTGCTTGCCCAGTTGCAGGCGCTCACGCGAGGGCGCGTCGGCCAGCAGCAGGCCGATATTGCTGTCCTCGACCATGTAGGCCAGGCGTTCTTGCGGGTAGTCCGGGTCCAGCGGCACATAGGCGCCACCCGCCTTGTGAATGGCGATCAGCGCCAGGGCCATGCCCAGACCGCGCTCGACAGCCACGCCAACCAGGCAGTCCGGCCCCACGCCCAGCGCCCGCAGGCGGTGGGCCAACTGGTTGCTGCTGCGGTCCAGTTCGGCGTAGGTCATCTGCTGGTCGTCGAAGATCAGCGCCAGCGCATCCGGCCGCTCGTGGGCCTGGAGTGACAGCAGCTGGTGCGCACACAAGCCGCTGCCAGCCTGGGGCGCCGGGTTCCAGCCGTGGGTCAGCTGCTGGCGTTCGGCACTGCCAAGGAAGTCCAGCTCGGCAATGCAGCGCTGTGGCTCGGCGCAAATGGCTTCCAGCAGTGCTTGCCAATGCCCGGCCATGCGCTCGATACGTGCGACATCGAACAGGTCGGTGGAATAGTTGAACGAGGCAGTAACGCCGTCGGAGCGCTCCAGGGTATTGAGCGAAATGTCGTACTGCGCGCCCGGCTCCAGCAGGTCCACTTCCTTGACCTGCAGGCCGTGCAGGGCATCGCTGGATACCTGCTGGCCAAGGTCGCGCAGGTGGTTGTACAGCACCTGGAAGAACGGGTTCACACCTTGGCCACGGTCGGGGTACAGCGCCTCGGCTACCTCGAGGAACGGCACGTCCTTGTTGGCCTGTGCCTGCAAGGTGGTTTCCTTGATTGCCGCCAGCAACTGCGCGAAAGGCTGGCTGCCATCGACACTGATACGGGCCACCACCACGTTGATGAAGAAGCCGATCAGCCCTTCCAGCTCCAGGCGGTTGCGGTTGGTGACCGGCACGCCGATGTTGAGCGTGCCCTTGCGGCTGTAGCGCGACAGCACGATGGCATAGGCTGCCAGGAACACATGGAACAGCGTGGCGTTGGATGCCACCGCCAGTGCCCGCAGGCGCTCGGTGAGGGCCTGTGGCAGGCGCACGTCGAAGCGGCTGCCCTGGTAGCTTTTGACCTGCGGGCGAATGCGGTCGGCAGGCAGTTCCAGCACTTCGAAGTCGTCTTCCAGGCGGGCCTTCCAATAGGCGATCTGCGCCTGCATCTGCCCCTCGGCCAGCCACTTGCGCTGCCAGGCGGCGAAGTCGGCGTACTGCACCGGCAGTGGCTCGATGGTTTGCGCCTGGCCCGTGGCGGCGGCGTTGTAGGCGGCGGCGAACTCGCGCACCAGCAGGCTCATCGACCAGCCATCGGAGACGATATGGTGCAAGGTCAGCGACAGCAGATGCTCCTGCGCATGCACCTTGAACAGCCGTGCACGCAGCAGCGGGCCGTGCTCCAGGTCGAACGGGACAAAGGCTTCGGCTTCCAGCTTGCGCATCTGCGCGGCGTGGTCCTGGCCGCTGAGGTCTTCGAAACCGATCGGTACCGTGGCGGCCGGCAGGATGCGCTGCCAGGGCAGGCCGTCGGCCTCGACGAACACCGTGCGCAACGATTCGTGCCGGGTTACCAAGGCATCCAGCGCAGCCTGCACGGCGCAGTGGTCGAGGTGGCCCTGCATGCGCACGGCCATCGGCGTGTTGTAGGCCAGGCTTTCGGGGTTGAGCTTCCAGAACAGCCACTGGCGGTTCTGCGAGCGGGACACCGGCAGCGGTTGCTGGCGGTCGAGGATCTCGATGTCCAGGCCTGCGCCCTGCTCGCCTTCGGCCACTGCCTGGGCAAAGGCCTGCAGGTCGACGGTGTCGAACAGGCTGCGCAGCGGAATATCCACGCCCAGCTGCTTGCGTATCCGCGATAACGCCTGGGTGGCCAGCAGCGAATGGCCGCCAAGGGCAAAGAAGTTGTCGCCCAGGCCTACCTGCGGTACTTGCAGGACTTGCGCCCAGATCTGTGCCAATTGCGCTTGCAGCGGGGTCTGCGGCGCTTGATAGGCTACTTGGGTGGCGACGGGTTCCGGCAGCGCCTTGACGTCGACCTTGCCGTTGACCGTGACCGGCAGGTGCTCCAGCACTATCAGGTGGGTCGGCACCATGTGCTCGGGCAGCAGGCTCTTGAGGCTGGCGCGGATCGATTCCTGCCAGGCCAGGCTGTCGGCCGGCATCTGGCTGGGCACCAGCCAGGCAGCCAGTTGCAGTTGCGGCGCCTGGCCATGCACGCGCACCAGGGCATTGGCGACACCGCCCAGGGCACGCAGCTGGTTTTCGATTTCGGCCAGTTCCACGCGATAGCCACGGACCTTCACCTGGCCATCCATGCGCCCGGCAAACTGCAGGTCGCTGCCTTGGTGAACCCAGTCACCGCTGCGGTACAGGCGCTGGCCGTGGCTGCCGTTCGGGTCGGGGACGAAGCGCTCGGCGGTGAGTGCCGGGCGGTTCAGGTAGCCACGGGCCAGGCCGGCGCCACCGATGTACAGCTCGCCCTTGGCTTTGGCCGGCAGGGGTTGCAGGCAGCGGTCGAGCACCGCGACGCGGGTGTTGGCCAGGGGCTGGCCGAGGCTGGCCTGCCCGTTCAGTTCGGCGACCAGCACACCGACGGTGGTTTCGGTCGGGCCGTAGTGGTTGAACACCTTGAGCGCCGGGGCCAGGTTGCGGATCTTGCCCAGCAGGCTCGGGCTGATGGCCTCGCCGCCGAGCACCAGGCACTGTGCCGGCAGCGCCGAGCGGCCAGCCACCAACATGGCTTCCAGGTGCGACGGTACGATCTTCAGCGCATCTATCTTGTGCTCGGCCAGGTAGGCGGCGAAGCCTTCGGCATCCAGCACCTGCTCGCGTAGCAGCAAATGCAGGGTATGGCCGCCGCACAAGGCACCGAACAGCATGGTGTGGCCGAGGTCGGCAGCCGGGGTCGAGACCTGGGCCATGCTGCGGATACGCTCGAGCGGCAAACGTGCGGCGATGCCTTCGACGTAGTTGGCCAGGGCGCCGTGGCTGATCGCCACGCCCTTAGGCTGGCCGGTGGTGCCGGAGGTATAGATCACGTAGGCCAGGTTGGCCGGCGTCGGGGCGATGCGGGCGGCGCTGCCGTTGCCGGTTTGCGCCCAGTCCAGGCGCTGCACGCCCTCGGGCAGTTCGGCCTGCCAGTTACCGGGCGCCAGTACCAGGCGCGTGCCGCTGTCGGCAAGCATGTAGGCCAAGCGTTCGGCCGGCTGCTCGGGCTCCAGTGGCAGGTAGGCGCCACCGGCCTTGAGCACGCCGAGGATACTGGCGAGCATGCCGACACTGCGGTCGGCCAGCACACCGACCAGTGTGTCCGGCCCTGCTCCGGCTTCCACCAGCCGGCCTGCAATGGCCTCGGCGCGGGCATCGAGTTCGGCGAAGCTGGCCTGCTCGCCCGCAGCCATCACCGCCGTGCGTTCGGGGTGGCGGCTGGCGGCGGCGGCAAAGCGCTGGTGGACCAGCAGCGTTGCGTCAGCCTGCGCAGGCGCGCCAATGGCAGGGGCCAGGCCTGGCAATGGCAGCTCGCCGACTGCGCCACCCGCTTCGTCGGCCAATGCCTGTACCAGGGCCAGCCACTGCTCGCCAAGGGCTTCGACGGTGGCCGTATCGAACACGTCGGTCGCATAGGTGAACGCTGCGTGCAGCTGCCCCGCTCGCTCATGGGTATCCAGTGCCAGGTCGAAGCGGGCGCTGTGCTTTGCCAGCACGACTGGCGCCAGGCTCAGGCCGGAGCGGGTCTCGATGGCTTGCACATCCGCCACCTGCGCCTGGTGGTTGAACAGCACGCGGAACAGCGGGCTCTCGCTGCTGCGCGGCAGGTCCAGGGCTTCGACCAGTTGCTCGAACGGCAGGTCCTGGTGGCTTTGCGCGCCTACGGCGGTTTCGCGCACGCGCTGGAGCAGGCCGGTGATGTCCAGCAGTGGGTCGATTTCGGTGTGCAGTACCTGGGTATTGATGAAGCAGCCGATCAGCCCTTGGCTTTCGCCGCGGTTGCGGTTGGCAATGGGCACGCCGACACGGATCGCCGACTGGCCACTGTAGCGCTGCAGCAACAGCTTGAAGGCAGCCAGCAGGACCATGAACAGGGTGACGTTATGCTTGCGTGCCAGGCCGCGCAGCCGTTCGGCGACATCTGCAGCGATGGGGAACTCGTGACGTGCGCCGCGATAGCTGGGGCGGCCCTGGCGGCTGCGGTCCAGTGGCAGTTCCAGCGGCGAATGGTCGTCGCCCAGGCGCGCCTGCCAGTAGGCCAGCTGGCGCTCCTGCTCACCGGCCTGGAGCCAGCTGCGCTGCCACAGGGCGTAGTCGCGGTACTGGATCGGCAGCGGTTCCAGGCGGGCTTCGCTGCCGGCCACGGCGGCATCGTACAGGTGCAGGAATTCGTCGATCAGCACGTTCATCGACCAGCCGTCGGCGACGATGTGGTGCAGGGTGAGCAGCAGGATGTGCTCCTGTGCCGCCAGTTGCAGCAGGCGCACCCGCAACAGCGGGCCGCTGGCCAGGTCGAAGGGGGCCAGGGCTTCGGCTTCGGCGATGGTTTCGATGGCGGCCTGACGGGCGTCTTCGTCCAGGCCGGCCAGGGCATCCTGGCGCAGCTGCAACGGGGCAGCGCTGGCATCGACCTGCTGGCGCACGTCATCGCCGTCGGCGACGAAGCGGGTGCGCAGGGTTTCGTGGCGGGCCACCAGGGCATCGAAGGCATGCTGCAGGGCTGCCAGGTCCAGCGGGCCATTCAGGCGCACGGCCATGGGCAGGTTGTACGCCGCACCTTGCGGGTCGAGCTGCCAGAGGAACCACATGCGCCGCTGGGCGTACGACAGCTGGTCACGCTCGGCCACCTCTACCCCGGGCGCAATCGGCAGCACGGAAAAATCCATGCCCTCGCCCTGCAGCGCCTTGAGGAACAGGCGGCGCTTGTCGGGGCTGAGTTCGATGAAGCGGCGGGCGAGCTTGAGCGTTTGGTCGGCATTCATGTCGAGCGGTGTCCTGGCAGTCGAGCGGTAACTGTCAGACGAAGGTGCGGGGGGGTGATTTAGTGGCGCCAACCTTAGGCCCAGCACCATCCCTGTGGGAGCGGGCGTGCCCGCGAAGGGCCTAACGCGGTGTATGGCACCGGCTACGCCGGTGTTCGCGGGCGCGCCCGCTCCCACAGAGCCCTGCTAAATCAATGACTTATGTGTTGTTCTATGGAGCGGGCATGCCCGCGAAGAGGCCGGCATTGCCATCAATAAAATGACGTAGTCCAAATCTCTATTCCTTGTAGGACCCTTCCCAAACCCCCACCACCCCGAAAATACCCGCCAACCGCCTGCTAGGTTCCTGGCTTCCACCTGAAAAAGAGGCGAGCCATGAGCATGCGCATGAACATCTTCGGCCGATACCAAGGCCTGGACGGCGACGAAACCACCACAGGCGCCATCTGCATTGCCAGCCAAGCCAGGGGCCGTGTGCATGGCCGCGACTGGCTACTTCAAGGCGACCCGACCACACCCTGCCCGCTATGTGGACAAGCGGGCACCATCGTCGAGGGCGAAGTCCGCTGGCGACAGGATGGTATTCCCACGGCTCTGGACGGAGCACTGGTGCAATGCGGGTGCCCACAGGGCAGCAATCGCCTGGTTGCAAGTGGGTACGCACCTCCGGCTTCGCGCGGGGCACCCGCATCTGAGCCTGTTCGTGAGGCACCAGCACAGGCCCAGACGGGTAACCCGATAAGAAGTACCTATCAGCCTGAGGTGGTTCAGCCCTCGCCCACTCCTCAAGGCATGGAGCCCGGCTTCTACATCGTTCCGCGCTGTATGTCATACCAGGAAGTCCTGGCAGAGCTGGGCGCGCCGCAGGCCAACCTGCCTCGGTCAATTTTGGAGCGGCTGAACCCGACGTATCAGCGTGGTTTCAAGGCAGGTGAGATCTTTGTCATTGGTGATGGCTTGAGGCGCCCGGCGTGCACTCGGGAAGAGCATTTTGCGATGAGTGCGGCGAAACAGGCGCGGGAGGACTTGGCAGATCTCACAGCGGAAGAAGCTGACTTCTTGATGCGCCATCAGGCCGAAATTGCCGGATTACTCAGCGATGTGAGCTTGGCGATGGGGGTGACTGAGACGATGGTTGCCAAATCGTTGGATGAAATCAGCGTCACATTGCAAAAAATTGAAGACCTGCATAGACAGCAATTCATCAAGCATGGGCATCTTCGCCATCCAGAGTTTTTTTCGGAACGTCAAAAACTGTTCAAAAAATTAAGCACAAACCTGAATGCGACTGTTCTGAACAAACACCTCAACCTTGGCAACTATGAAAGCCTACGACGGGACTTGGGAATCTCCTCGAGAAGCTTGGTGCACCATTGGAGCAAAGCTGGCGCCCCAGGACATATCCCTGGCTACTCGACACACTTAAACAAGCTGGCCAAAATGGCTAAATACTTGAAACACGGAGGGCGCATCGGTATTGCTGTTGGCGGAATTGGCTCAGCAATAAAAGTCTCCGAAGTATGCCAGGCTGGCAATACAAAGGCCTGTGAAAAAGTCCGAGTTACTGAAGCGGGAAATTTTTCTGGCGGCTTAGCCGGGGGATGGTTTGGCGCAAAGATGGGAGGAAAGGCCGCAACCCAAGTTTGTTGGAGAGCAGGTCCTGCGAGCTTGGTATGCGGAATAGTTATCACTGGCGGAGGAGCATTGGCGGGAAGCCTTGCAGGCATGAAAGGCGGTGAAAAAATCGGCGAAATAATTTTCGAGGCTTTTCAAGATGATTGATCATCTCGACATCAAGCTAAAACTATTTTTAGTCGCTTCCCCTTTCTGCCTCTGCCTAACCGCACTCGCGATGGATCTTCATATCGCATGCTCTCGTCAATATGAAGTAATGACCGCAGCACTCCACCGAAGCCCATGCCTCTCATATTCCGTCAGACTTTGGGGAGAGAAAAGTGTACGTTCAAGAATGCTGGTAACGTTCATGATAGCGGGTGCTATCACACTACCAAACTCCAGCATTCGAAAAGGCTCGCTTGATGCCCGGGATTTTGAGCAGCTCCCTAAACATCTGAAAGCCAAAATCACTATCGCATCATGGCTTAACACCGCCGGTTTTAGCTGGCTAATCATAAACTACTTCATAATATAACCACAACAGAGCTTCGAGATTTTCAAAATGATTGAGCATCTTGATGTAAAACTAAGACTATTTCTGTTAGGCACTCCTATCTGCCTCGCCTTAATCGGGCTTGTATCTGACCTTCACATTGCGTGCTCTCGCCAATATAAAGAAATGACCTCAGCACTCCAACGGAGCGCGTGCCTTCCATTTGCGACCGGCATGTGGGGAGAGAAAAAGATAGGTTCCAGAGTTCTAGTTATTTCTGTAATCGCTGGCGCCATTGGGTCCCCCGCCTCAAGCATTCGCAGCGGGCTATTGGATGAGCAAGACCATTTACAATTCCCTGAGAAGTTAAGAAGAAAAATTCTTATTGCATCATCACTAAACACCATTGGCATCGCTTGGATAGCCATCTATTACCTGACGAAACTGCTAGACTGAGAGACAAAACAGATGAACTCAAATCTTTCATATAACACCGAACCTCAAGCAAACCAGCGCACTCAAAAACACCGACTTCACGTAGTCTCTATATCGAAGCTGATCACCATTACCTAATTATCAGCTGGTCGCCCTCCGCCGCTCTACTTGCACTAATTTCTCATTATGCCAACCACTAAATGACGTAAAGATCGGTTTGCCACTGATTGTATGGTACCGGCTGCGCCGGTGTTCGCGGGCACGCCCGCTCCCACAGGAGTTGTGCACAGCCTGAGGCATTCTGCATAACCTGAGGCATGCACAATCCCTGTAGGAGCGGCTTTAGCCGCGAAAGGGCCAGCCCAGCCAATACAAGGATCAGCGCATCAAACCCAACTCGGCATCATCCAGCAGCGCCTTGGCCATGGCTGCGAAGTAATGCGATGCCCAGAGCATCTGCTGATCGCCACCCATCAAACCGGTCAGTGACAAGTCGCGTGCATAGCCCATCAGCTCCGAGGCTTGCTCCCGGGCGCTGCGGCAGGGGATGCCCTCAGCGATACGGAACAGCGGATGGGTTTGGCCTTCGCCTTGGTAGAAGTAGGTAACGCCGGGGGTGGTTTTGGTTTCGTCTGTCATGGGTTCTCCTGAATGTAACGACAAACCCTGAAATGCTTACTACAGGTTTCCACACCCGATCGCTGAACCGTCAGCGACGGGCAAAGCCTAGAGTGCGGGATTTGCAGGAACAATCAGACGCATGTCGACAGAGGTTGTAGGATATTTCGCAGGGGTGGAGTTGCCAGTCCCGAGGCGTAGGAAGAGTCTGGGATTGTTGTAGGTTGCAAGAGGTATGTCTGGGGAATGCATCTGGGCTGACAGGTGTTCGCCACAACCTTTTCAGTGCCTGTGAGATCGAGCGCCGCCCGCGCGGCGCATCGCGACGCAAGGCCGCTCCCACAGGGGCCTTGCAGTACCTTGAGAACTGTCAGCGCAACAACTCGGAATGCCCCTGCGCCATCGCCACCACCACCTTGCGCTTGCCGGTAAACGGCGACCGCGCATGCGCCGCGAGCATGTTGTCGAGCATCAACACATCGCTCTCCAGCCACGGAAAGCTGATGGTGCATTCGTCCAACACCCCGCGCACTTCATCGAGCAGCGAATCCTCGATGGTCGTACCGTCGCCGTAGTACACGTTACGCGGCAGGTCCTCTTCCTCGACGATGTCCATCAACGACTCGCGCACTTCTGGCTGCAGGTTCGACACATGGAACAGGTGCGCCTGGTTGAACCACACGTCCTCCCCGGTCACCGGGTGGCGTGCCACCACCTGGCAGCGCTGGCGGGTGCGCAATTCGCCGTCATCCTTCCAGATGCACTCGATGGCATGCGCCCGGCAATAGGCCTCGACCTGGCGCGGGTCTTCAGTGTTGAACACCTGCGACCATTCCACATCAAGGCCGTTGCCGTAGTTGCGCACGTACATCAGCCCCTTCTCCACCAGCCGCTCACGAATGCGCGCCGGCATGCGCCGGTACACCTCGCGGCTGTCGGCAATCGGCGTCTCGCCACCGGTCTCGGCGGGGATCACGCTGTAGAACCAGATCTTCATCGGCCATTCCAGGGTATAGGCCTGCTCGTTGTGCAGGGGGATGCTCTGGTGCGCCGGGTACTCGGTGGAGGTGTACACGCCCTTGGTCACGTTGCTGCGCGGGGTGGAGCCAAACTCGTAGTTGAGCAGCGGGTGACCGAAGGAAGCGGCGAACTGGCGGAAAGCTTCGGCACCACCCACCTCGAAGCCGCGAAACAGGATGCCGCCAGCCTGCAGCAGGTGCCGGTCCACCAGCGGCTGCAACTCGGCAAAGGCTTCCAGCAGGTCGATACCCGGCTCCGGCGCGCGCACCAGCAATGGCAGGTTGCCGCGTGCGGCGTCCAGGGGTTCGATCGCAAAGCTCAGCAGTTCACTCATGTCCGGTCACCTCAGGCCAGGGCCGCATAGGCGGCGAAATCGGGATGTGCGCCATGTCGGCGCCTGACTGAATGAACGAGCGGGCGATAAGGAAATTCACCTGGACCGCACACACAGGTAAAGCCGGCGCGCGCCGGTTCGTCTGAACGATGTGCACCCTTCTATCGCCCAGGAACCGTACATGACTCGCCAGCTTCTGCTCCTCGCCCTGCTCGCCGTGGCCCCTGCCGCGTGGTCGGCAGAGCCATGCGCCGTGGAAATCCATGGCACCGACCAGATGACCTTCGACAAGGCCGCCATCACCGTGCCCAAGGCCTGCGCCGTGTTCACCGTCACGCTCACCCACCCTGGCGACATGCCGAAGAACGTGATGGGCCACAACTGGGTGCTGAGTACCCAGGCCGACATGCAAGGCGTGCTCGACGACGGCCAGAAAGCCGGCGAAGCGCTGGACTACGTGAAGCCCGGCGACACCCGGGTGATCGCCCACACCCGCCTGATCGGCGGCGGTGAAACAGACAGCATCAGCCTCGACGTCCGGTCGCTGAAGGTAGGTACCGCGTACAGCTTCTACTGCTCGTTCCCGTTCCACGGCACCTTGATGAAAGGCTCCCTGACCCTAGGCAGCTGACCCCGCCCCCACCTCACCAGCGAGATCACGCTTCATGAAAACCTCCTCCCCCGGGGCCATCCGCGAATTGCTGGGCCTGCTGAAACCCTACCGCCCGGCGGTAATCGTCTCGGTGCTGCTGGGCATGCTCGGCGGCCTTGCCGTGACCGCCCTACTGGCCACCGTCAACCAGGGCCTGCATGCCGCTGGCGGTATGAGCCAGGGCGTGATCCTGGCATTCGCCGGCCTGTGCGTGCTGGCCCTGGTCAGCAGCGTGGCGGCCGACAGCGGCACCAACTACGTTGGGCAGAAAGTCATCGCCAGGCTGCGCAAGGACCTCGGCGCCAAGGTGCTGTCAGCGCCGATCGAGCAGATCGAGCGCTACCGCACCCATCGCCTGATCCCGGTGCTGACCCGCGACGTCGACACCATCAGCGACTTTGCCTTCGCCTTCGCCCCGCTGGCCATCTCGCTCACCACCGTGACTGGCTGCATGGCCTACCTGGCCTGGCTGTCGTGGCCGATCTTCCTCATCACCCTGGCGGCCATCGGCATTGGCAGTGGTATTCAGTACGTGGCCAGGCAGAAAGGCGTGGCCGGCTTCAACGCCGCCCGCGATGCCGAAGACAACCTGCAGAAGCACTACTCGGCCATCGCCGAGGGCGCCAAGGAGCTGCGCATCGACCGCCGCCGCCGCCACGCCATGCTGACCCGCAACATCCAGGGCACCGCCGACTTCATCGCCAACACCCATATCCGCGCCATCAACATCTTCGTCGCGGCCAAGAGCCTGGGGTCGATGCTGTTCTTCGTGGTCATCGGCCTGACCCTGGCCCTGCAATCGCTATGGCCGAGCAACGACCCGGCGGTGATGAGCGGCTTCGTGCTGGTGCTGCTGTACATGAAAGGCCCGCTGGAAACCTTGATCGGCAACCTGCCTATCCTCGGCCGCGCCCAGGTGGCGTTCCGCCGCATTGCCGACCTGTCCGAGCGCTTCTCCTCGCCCGAGCCGCACCTGCTGCTGGAGCCGCCGGTCAAGCGCACCGCCCCGGCCAGCGCGCACCTGGAACTGCACAACGTCGAGTACGCCTACCCGCCGGTGGACGGCAACGAGCCGTTCCGCGTGGGGCCGGTGAACCTGAGCATCGAACCGGGCGAGATCCTGTTCATCGTCGGCGAGAACGGCTGCGGCAAGACTTCGCTGATCAAGCTGCTGCTGGGCCTGTACACCCCGCAAAGCGGCGAAGTGCGCCTGAACGGCAAGGCCGTCGGCCCGGAGGGGCTGGATGACTATCGCCAGCTGTTCACCACGGTGTTCGCCGACTACTACCTGTTCGACGACCTGCCCGAGCATGAACACAGCCTGCCCAGCGATGCCACACGCTACCTGGAGCGGCTGGAGATCGCCCACAAGGTGAGCGTGCGCGATGGTGCCTTTACCACCACCGACCTGTCGACCGGCCAGCGCAAGCGCCTGGCACTGGTCAATGCCTGGCTGGACGGGCGGCCGGTGCTGGTGTTCGACGAATGGGCAGCGGACCAGGACCCGACCTTCCGCCGGGTGTTCTACACCGAGCTGCTGCCGGACCTGAAGCGTTTGGGCAAGACCATCATCGTGATTTCGCATGATGACCGGTACTTCGATACGGCGGACAAGGTGGTGCACCTTAGCCGGGGGAAAGTGGTGGAGGCGTTGGAGCCGGCTTGAGGCAGCAAAGGGGGCTGCGCGCCCCCTCATCAACCACAATCTATAATCGCTCTATAGTCTTTCTATAATTCCCTATAAACACCGAACCAGAGTGGTTTGCTGAGAGGGCGCCGGGGGCGCTTTGCGCCCCTATCGCGACACAAGGCCGCTCCTACAGGGGTACTCGATCACCTGTAGGAGCGGCCTTGTGTCGCGATGGGCTGCAAGGCAGCCCCAACAGGCAGAATCAGAACAACCAGTGATACAACAGGTACACCACCACCGCCGCCAGCACCGGCCGCAGCACGCGGTAGGCCTTGGGGTTGGCGCGCTTGAACTGCTTGACCTTGCTACTGATCCGGTTGCTGAAGCGCTTGCTCCAGGCGTAGGCCTGGTTGATCCCGCCCACACGCTCGTCGTCGGTGTTCTGCGGCGCGGTGGCACGGCCGAGGAAGGCGCTGACCTGGCGGTTGATGCGGGTCATCAGTGGGCTGCTCAGCGGGCGTTCGATGTCGCAGAACAGGATCACCCGGGTAACGTCGGTCTCGTTCTTGACCCAGTGCACGTAGGTTTCATCGAACATCACGTCCTCGCCGTCACGCCAGGCATATTCCTCGCCATCGACGTAGATGCGGCAAGCATCGGAGTTGGGGGTGGACAGGCCCAGGTGGTAGCGCAGGGAACCGGCGAACGGGTCGCGGTGCGGGTTCAGGTGGCTGCCGCCGGGCAGCAGGGCGAACATCGCGCCCTTGACGTTGGGTATGCTGCTGACCAGCTCGACGGTACGCGGGCAAAGGGTTTCGGCAGAAGGCAACGGTTTGTCGTACCACTTCAGGTAAAAGCGCTTCCAGCCTTTCTTGAAGAACGAACCGAAGCCTGCGTCGTTATCCTTCTCGGCGGCGCGGATGTAGCCCTCGTCGAACAGGCGCATGGCCTCTTCGCGGATTTCCTGCCAGTTGTCCTTCAGCACGTCCAGCTCGGGGAAGCGCTGGCGGTCCAGGTAGGGCTTGGACGGTACGCCGGAAAACAGGTACATCAGGCTGTTATAAGGGGCGAACAGCGCCGAATGGTTGACGAACTGGCGCAACACCGGCAAGCGAGCCTTGCCGCGCAGGTGCACGAACAGCACGCTGCCAAAAAACACCAGCAAGACACCCGCCTTGGCTGCAAAGGAAAAGGTCATGCTTTCACTCCTTGAGGAAGAAACAGGGCTGCGCGCCCTCCACTCCGATAAATCATCCTGCCATCATAAACTGATGCCGCCAGGGTAAAAACAGCCTGGGCAGCAACTCAATCATGAAGATTTTGCAATAAACCACGCTGGCGAGCATTGCTGCGGGTCAGCAGTAGGGCATGAAACCTGGTGGCGCCTTGCGCCCCGTTCGCGACACAAGGCCGCTCCTACAAGGGATTGCGACCTGTTGTAGGAGCGGCCTTGTGTCGCGATGGGCTGCAAAGCAGCCCCAGAACTTACTGCTGGTTTTCCTGCTCGCTGAACATGTCGCTGAACAGCATGCTCGACAGGTAGCGCTCGCCGGAGTCCGGCAGAATCACGACGATGGTCTTACCCTGCATTTCCGGCTTTTCGGCCAGGCGCACGGCCGCCGCCATCGCCGCACCACAGGAAATGCCACAGAGGATGCCCTCTTCCTGCATCAGGCGGATGGCCATGGCCTTGGACTCTTCGTCGGTCACCGTTTCCACCTGGTCGACGATCGACAGGTCGAGGTTCTTCGGCACAAAGCCTGCGCCGATGCCCTGGATCTTGTGCGGGCTGGGCTTGAGCTCTTCGCCGGCCAGGGTCTGGCTGATCAGCGGCGATGCCACTGGTTCCACCGCCACCGACAGGATCGCCTTGCCCTGCGTATGCTTGATGTAGCGCGAAACACCGGTGATGGTGCCGCCGGTGCCGACGCCCGCCACCAGCACGTCGACCGCGCCGTCAGTGTCGTTCCAGATTTCCGGGCCGGTGGTTTTTTCGTGGATCGCCGGGTTGGCCGGGTTTTCGAACTGGCCCGGCAGGAAGTACTGGGCCGGGTCGGAGGCGACGATTTCGTTGGCTTTCTCGATGGCGCCCTTCATGCCCTTGGCCGGGTCGGTCAGCACCAGCTCGGCACCCAGCGCCTTCAGCACCTTGCGGCGCTCCAGGCTCATGGAGGCGGGCATGGTCAGCATCAGCTTGTAGCCACGGGCGGCGGCGACGAAGGCCAGACCGATGCCGGTGTTGCCCGAGGTGGGTTCGACGATGGTCATGCCCGGCTTGAGCTTGCCGCTGCTTTCGGCGTCCCAGACCATGTTCGCGCCGATGCGGCATTTGACCGAGTAGCCCGGGTTACGCCCTTCGATCTTGGCCAGGATGGTCACGCCGCGCGGGGCAATGCGGTTGATCTGCACCAGCGGTGTGTTACCGATGGAGTGGGCGTTGTCTGCAAAGATACGGCTCATGGCAGGGGTCCTTGGCATGAAAAAAAGCAGGGAAAGACCTCAAGGGTAAGCCCGGGCCGGTGGCCCGTAAAGCCTGTTCGAACTCACGCGGACTCGTTGCGGTCAACCGCATATCCTGCGTTGGAGACACTTCGATGAGAGCCCGTTATCGCTGGCCGCTGATCGGCCTGGCCAGCCTGATCGTGCTGTTGGTGGCGCTGCACCTGGCCCTGCCCTACCTGGTGCGCGACTACCTCAACGACAAACTGGCCGACATGGGCGACTACCGTGGCCAGGTGGCCGATGTGGACCTGGCCTGGTGGCGCGGCGCGTACCAGATCAATGGGCTGAAGATCGTCAAGACCACCGGCAAGGTGCCGGTGCCGTTTCTCGACGCGCCGCTGATCGACCTGTCGGTGAGCTGGCACGCCCTGTGGTACGACCGCGCAGTGGTTGCCGAAGTGGTGTTCGACCGGCCGGAGCTCAACTTCGTCGATGGCGGCAACAAACAGAACTCGCAGACCGGTCAGGGCACCGACTGGCGCCAGCAACTGGAAAAACTGCTGCCGATCACCCTTAACGAGGTTCGCATCGACAAAGGCGTGCTGACTTTCCGCAACTTCAACTCCAAGCCACCCGTCAACCTGAAGGCCACTCAGCTCGATGCCAGTATTCGCAACCTCACCAACATTCGTGACGAAAAGGGCCGACGTGATGCCAGCTTCGATGGCACGGCGCTGATCGTAGGCGATGCCAAGGTCGAAAGTCGCGCCACCTTCGACCCGTTCAGCGATTTCGACGACTTCGAGTTCCGCCTGCGCGCCACGGGTATCGAGTTGCGCAAGCTCAACGACTTCGCCAGCGCATACGGCAAGTTCGACTTCAATGCCGGGCACGGCGATGTGGTGATAGAGGCCGAGGCGACCAACGGCCGATTGAATGGGTACATCAAGCCACTGTTGCGGGATGTGGATGTGTTCGACTGGCAGCAGGATGTGCAGGAAAAGGACAAAGGCTTCTTCCGCTCAGCCTGGGAAGCGCTGGTGGGCGCGACCGAGACGGTATTGAAGAACCAGCCGAAGAACCAGTTCGCGACCCGGGTAGAGCTCAGCGGTAGCGTGCACAAGCAGGATATCAGCGCCTTCGAGGCGTTTCTGCAGATCCTGCGCAACGGGTTCATTCAGGCGTTCAATGCGCGGTATGAGCGTGACGCGCCGGATTCCGACTAGGATCGAGTGACGGGGCATTCAGGGACTGAATACCTGGTCTGCGTTTCCAGTCGGCGAACCCCGCGTTATAGTCGGTGACAAATCGAAAACAGGTGTTGGGCCTCTTCGCGGGCACGCCCGCTCCCACAGGTACCCCACAGATCCGGAAGTTTGTGCAATTCCTGTGGGAGCGGGCGTGCCCGCGAAGAGGCCCTGACAGGCATACGGCAGAGGACAGACCCATGAAGTTCGAAGGCACCCGCGACTACGTCGCCACAGACGATCTGAAACTGGCGGTAAACGCGGCCATCACCCTCGAACGCCCCTTGCTGGTCAAGGGCGAACCCGGCACCGGCAAGACCATGCTCGCCGAGCAGCTGGCAGCTTCGTTCGGTGCGCGCCTGATCACCTGGCACATCAAGTCCACCACCAAGGCCCACCAGGGCCTCTACGAGTATGACGCGGTCAGCCGCCTGCGTGACTCGCAGCTGGGCGTGGACAAGGTCCACGATGTGCGCAACTACCTGAAGAAGGGCAAGCTGTGGGAGGCCTTCGAGGCCGAGGAACGGGTCATCCTGCTGATCGACGAAATCGACAAGGCCGACATCGAGTTCCCCAACGACCTGCTGCAAGAGCTCGACAAGATGGAGTTCTACGTCTACGAAATCGACGAGACCATCAAGGCCAGACAGCGCCCGATCATCATCATCACCTCCAACAACGAAAAGGAGCTGCCGGACGCCTTCCTGCGCCGCTGCTTCTTCCACTACATCGCCTTCCCCGACCGCACCACCCTGCAGCAGATCGTCGACGTGCACTACCCGAACATCAGCCAGTCGCTGGTCAGCGAGGCGCTGGACGTGTTCTTCGACGTGCGCAAGGTACCAGGCCTGAAGAAAAAGCCGTCCACCTCCGAACTGGTCGATTGGCTCAAGTTGCTGATGGCAGACAACATCGGTGAAGCGGTGCTGCGCGAACGCGACCCGACCAAGGCCATTCCACCGCTGGCCGGGGCGCTGGTGAAGAACGAGCAGGACGTGCAACTGCTCGAGCGCCTGGCCTTCATGAGCCGGCGCGGCAACCGCTGACAGGAGCCGGGCCATGCTGCTCAACCTGTTCAATGAAATGCGCGCGGCCAAGGTGCCGGTGTCGGTACGCGAACTGCTCGACCTGCACCAGGCCCTGCAAAAGCGCGTGGTGTTCGCCGACATGGACGAGTTCTACTACCTCGCCCGCGCCATCCTGGTGAAAGACGAGCGCCACTTCGACAAGTTCGACCGCGCCTTCGCCGCCTACTTCAAAGGCCTGGAGAACCTCGACCGGCACATCGAGGCGTTGATCCCCGAAGACTGGCTGCGCAAGGAGTTCGAGCGTTCGCTGACCGATGAGGAGCGCGCGCAGATCCAGTCGCTGGGTGGCCTGGACAAGCTGATCGAGGAGTTCAAGAAGCGCCTCGAAGAGCAGAAGGAGCGTCACGCCGGCGGCAACAAGTGGATCGGTACCGGCGGCACCAGCCCGTTCGGCTCGGGCGGCTTCAACCCCGAGGGCATCCGCGTGGGCGAGGCCGGCAAGCGCCAGGGCAAGGCGGTGAAGGTGTGGGACCAGCGCGAATACAAGAACCTGGACGACCAGGTGGAGCTGGGCACGCGCAACATCAAGCTGGCCTTGCGCCGGCTGCGCAAGTTCGCCCGTGAAGGCGCCGCCGAAGAGCTGGACATCGACGGCACCATCGACCACACCGCGCGGGATGCCGGGCTGCTGAACATCCAGATGCGCCCCGAGCGGCGCAACACGGTGAAGCTGCTGTTGCTGTTCGACATCGGTGGTTCGATGGACGCCCACGTCAAGGTCTGCGAAGAACTGTTCTCGGCGTGCAAGACCGAGTTCAAGCACCTGGAGTACTACTACTTCCACAACTTCGTGTACGAGTCGGTGTGGAAGAACAACCTGCGCCGCACCTCGGAGCGCTATTCCACCTTCGACCTGCTGCACAAGTACGGCGATGACTACAAGGTTGTGTTCGTCGGCGATGCGGCCATGGCGCCCTACGAGATTACCCAGCCGGGTGGCAGCGTGGAGCACTGGAACGAAGAAGCCGGGTATGTGTGGATGCAGCGATTCATGGAGAAATTCAGGAAGATCATCTGGATCAACCCGTACCCGAAGCAGGCCTGGGACTACACCGCATCGACCCACCTGGTGCGGGACTTGATCGAAGACAAGATGTACCCGCTGACCTTGCAGGGGTTGGAGGAAGGGATGCGTTACCTGTCCAAGTGATTTTGCCGGTACCGGCCTCTTCGCGGGCTCGCCCGCTCCCACAGGTATTGCGCAAGCCTTGAGGCCTGTGGGGTACTTGTGGGAGCGGGTTCACCCGCGAAGAGGCCGGCAGCCTTAACGCCAACGGTCCAGATATACCTGCTGCTCCCGCCACGCCTCATCCTGCACCACCGCCCGGAACCGCACCACCGCCCCCGGCATGCACTGCGCCAGTTGCGCCAGCGCCAACGGCGTCAATGCCCCCAGCCGCGGATAGCCGCCAATGGTCTGCCGGTCATTGAGCAACACGATCGGCTGCCCATCCGGCGGCACCTGCACCGCCCCCAACGGAATCCCCTCGGAAATCATCGGCGCGCCCTGGTAGACCAGCTGCGGCCCCAGCAGGCGGATGCCCATGCGGTCGGCACGGCTGTCCAGCGTCCAATCGCGGTTGAACGCCTCGAACAGGCTGGTACCGCTGAAGTCACCGATCTGTGCGCCGATCACCAGGTCAAGCACTGGCTTTTGTGCGTACTGTGGCCGCAGCGCTGCCGGTACCTCACGCAAGGTCGCTGAAGCGCTGGAAAATGCCAGCAGCTGGCCTTTGCCGAGCGCAGAGCCCTGGCCATCGATACCGCCCAGTTCTTCCCGCACGACCGTGGCACGGCTGCCCAGCACATCCTCGCCCAGGAAGCCGCCAGGTGCTGCCAGGTACGCCCGCACGCCCTGCTTCGGCTGCTTCAGGGTCAACCGCTGGCCCTTGACCAACGCAAAGCTGCGCCAAGGCGCCAGCGGCTGATCATCGACCCGCGCATCCAGGTCGGCACCGGCCAGGGCCAGCACACAATCCTGCTCTGCGACCACACAGAAACCACCTAGCGCCACCTCGACCACCGGCGCCGCCAACGGGTTGCCCAGCAGCCAGTTGGCCCAGTGCATCGCCACCCAGTCCAGCGCCCCGCCCTGGGTCACGCCCAGGTGGCGTACGCCAAAGCGCCCGGCATCCTGCAACTGGCACAGCGGCGTACTGGCCTCGATCTTCAACTGCTTCATGCTTGTGCCTCCACATCACCGCCCAACGCCACGAACTCGCTGCGCGTAACCGGCACGAAGCGCACCCGATCACCGGGTTGCAACAGGCTGTAGCCCTCGCGTTCACGGTCGAACAGGCGCACCGGGGTACGCCCGATCAGGTTCCAGCCACCCGGCGATACCGCCGGATAGGCCGCCGTCTGGCGCTCGGCAATGCCGACGCTGCCGGCCGCCACGCGCTTGCGCGGGGTGCTAAGGCGCGGGCTGGCCAGGCGTTCGTCCACCAGGCCCATGAAGCCGAAACCGGGGGCGAAACCCAGGGCGAACACCGGGTACTCGCGCTCGCTGTGCAAGCGGATCACCTCTGCTTCACTCAAGCCACTGCTGGCCGCCAACACCGGCAGTTCCGGGCCGACGCTGGCGTCGTACCACACCGGGATCTCATGGCGGCGGCCACCGCTGCCCGTGTCTGGCTGCAAGCCCTCCAGCGCACGGATGATCAGTGCCCTCGCCTCACCCGGTGGCAGGTCGAACTGCACCATCAGCGTGGTGTAGGACGGCACCAGGTCCAGCAAGTGCTCGCCGAACGCCGCACGCAAGCGCTGGCTGGCAGCAAGCATCCACGGCATGTTGCCCTCGTCGATGGAATCGAACAGGCGCACCATCAGGCTGTCGATGGCCACAACTTCAATACGCGGCTTCATCGCGACTCCAGGGCATCGAGGGCCTGGCGAATCTGCCGCACTGCCGCAACCGAACTGTCGTTGTCGCCGTGTACGCACAGGGTGCTGGCCGCCAGCCTCAACGCACTGCCATCGTCCGCCACCAGCGTGTCGCCACGGGCCAGGCGCACGGCCTGCTCCACCACCAGCGCCGGGTCGTGGTGCACCGCGCCGGGCAGGCGCCGCGACACCAGGTGCCCACTGGCGGTGTAGGCGCGGTCGGCGAATGCTTCGAACCACAGCGGCACGCCAATTTCATCGCCCAGGGCCTGGGCGGCGCGGTTGTCGGCGGTGGCCATCAGCATCAGCGGCAGGCCGCCGCCATAGGCCGCCACAGCCTCCAGTACGGTACGCAGCTTGAGCGGGTCGGCCATCATGTCGTTGTACAGCGCACCATGGGGTTTCACGTAGGCCACACGGCCGCCCAACACTTTGCAGATGCCGTCCAGCGCACCGATCTGGTAATGCAGCAGGTCGCGGATTTCCTCCGGGCTGCAGGCCATGGAACGGCGGCCGAAGCCGACCAGGTCCGGGTAGGCCGGGTGCGCGCCGATGGTCACGCCGTGCTCCAGCGCCAGGGCCACGGTGCGGCGCATGATGCTGGGGTCGCCGGCGTGGTAGCCGCAGGCGATGTTGGCGCAATCGATGTAAGGCATGACTTCGGCATCCAGGCCCATGCGCCAGCTGCCGAAACTCTCGCCCATGTCGCAATTGAGTAGCAAGCGTTCCACCGCACGGCCTCCGTTGTCGTTGTTCATATGCCTACCTTAACGCGCCTGCAGCTGTTTGCCGCGGGTTTCCGGCAGGCTCAGCGCCGCCACGATCACCACCCCGTAGGACACGGCGGAGAACACGCCGATACCCAGGCCCAGCGGTACCTTCTGGCCGAGCACGCCGATCAGCAGCGGGAACAGTGCCGCGATGACCTTGCCGATGTTGTAGCAGAAGCCCTGCCCCGAACCGCGGATACGCGTGGGGAACAGTTCGGTGAGGAACGCGCCCATGCCGCTGAAGATGCCCGAGGCGAAGAAGCCCAGCGGGAAGCCCAGCCACAGCATCACGCCGTCGCTGACCTGCATTTGCGTGTACAGCAGCACGATGACGAACGAGCCCACGGCGAACAGGATGAAGTTCTTCTTGCGCCCCAGCAGGTCGGACAGGTACGCACTGACCACATAGCCGACGTAGGAGCCGACGATCACCATGGCCAGGTAGCCACCGGTACCCAGCACGCTCAGGCCGCGCTCGTTCTTGAGGAAGGTCGGCAGCCACGAGGTAATGGCGTAGTAGCCGCCCAGCGCGCCGGTGGTCAGCAGGGACGCACGCACGGTGGTCCAGAGCATGCCCGGGGCAAAGATCTCGTAGAACTGCGCAGGTGCCTCGGCGTTTTCCACCGCCTTGGCCTCGCGGTATACCTCGGGGTCCTTGACCAGGCGGCGGACGAAGATCACGAAGATCGCCGGTACCAGGCCCAGCAGGAACAGCGCGCGCCAGGCCTGCTCGGCCGGCAGCCAGGAGAACAGCAGTGCGTAGAGGATGGCGGTGAGGCCCCAGCCAAGGGCCCAGCCGGACTGCACCATGCCCACCGCCTTGCCACGGTCCTGGGCGCGGATCACCTCGCCGATCAGCACCGCGCCGGCGGTCCACTCACCGCCAAAGCCGAAGCCCATCAGGGTACGGGCGATCAGCAGCTGTTCGTAGTTCTGGGCGAAGCCGCAGAGGAAGGTGAAGAAGGCAAACCACAGCACCGTCAGTTGCAGGGTGCGCACGCGGCCAATGCGGTCGGAGAGAATGCCGGCCACCCAGCCACCCACGGCCGAGGCGATCAAGGTGCTGGTGTGGATCAACCCGGCTTCGGTGGTGGTGATGCCCCACAGCATGATCAGCGTCGGAATGACGAAGCTGAGCATCTGTGTGTCCATGCCATCCAGGCCGTAGCCGATCTTGCAGCTCCAGAACGTCCGGCGCTGCTGTGAGTCGATGTCGCGATACCAGGCGAAGGGCCCGGACGAAGATGGGGAGCTGACCTGCTGCTGCACGCCGGTGGGGTTCATGCTTGCCTCGGCTTGTTGGTATTGTTTTATGGGCGACAATGAGTCGCGGCCTGGCTGCCATTGTTCAGACGCCGCGCCATTTGCGTCCAACGAGAAAAACCGCCGGTCTGGAACAAGAAAAACTGATCATGAACCTTCGCTTCCTCGAAACCTTCGTCTGGGTCGCCCGGCTCAAGAGCTTCCGCCTGACCGCGGAAAAGCTGTTCACTACCCAGGCCTCGGTGTCCAGCCGCATTGCCGCGTTGGAGGCCGACCTGGGCGTCAAACTGCTGTTGCGCGACTCACGTGGCGTCAGCCTGACCCCGGAAGGCGGCAAGGTGCTGGAATATGCCGAGCGCATGCTGGAAACCGCCAAGGCCATGAAGCAGTCGCTGGACAGCGACCGGGCCAAGGTCGGGCGCATCCGTATCGGGGTGATGGACACGGTGATCCACACCTGGATGAGCGCGCTGGTGGCGGAGCTGACCGAGCGTTACCCGCAGGTGGAGATCGAACTGGTGGCCGACACTGCGCTGAACCTTCGCGAGCAATTGCAGAAGGGCTTTCTCGACGTGATCCTGCAGACCGACCTGCTGCGCGAGCAGTCGATCCGCAGCCTGGACCTGGCGCGCTACCCGATGGGCTGGGTGGTGGCCGCCGGCTCGCACCAGCACCGCGACTACGCCTCACTGGCCGAGCTTGGGCGCGAACGCATCATCACCTTCTCGAAGAACTCGCGGCCGCACCAGGAAGTGTTGAGCCTGCTGCTGAGTGCCGGGGCCGAAACGCCGCGGCTGAACTGCGTGAACTCGGTGGCGGCGATTACCCGGCTGTTGCGCGACGGGTTTGGCATTGGTGCGTTGCCGCCGGCGCTGGTGGATGCCGAGTTGAGCCGGGGCGAGCTGGTATTGCTGCAGGGGCTGCAACCGCCGCCGAGCCTGGAGCTGGTGGTGGCCTGGCAGACTGGGGTGGCGTTGGTGGATGAAGTGGTCGGGGTTTGCCGGCAGGTGCTGGAGCGGTATGCGCGGGATGTGGGTGGGCAGCGCATAGTGTTGGTCTGACAGATTTGCAGTGCCTGTGCTGGCCTCTTCGCGGGTAAACCCGCTCCCACAGAGTCACCACAGGTCTTGAGGGCTGCGCAGTACCTGTGGGAGCGGGTTCACCCGCGAAGAGGCCAGCACAGGCACTGCAAAAATCAGCGCCAGCTCTCTTTCACCGCCCCACGCCGCCCGCCCAGGATCACCCAGCCAATCGCCAGCAACAGGCTCTCGACCACGAAGGCCAGCACAAACCCTGCACCAAGCCCCCAGCCAACCGCCTCGGGCACCAGCAGGATCTGGTAGCTGTAGCCATTGAGGGTTTCTTCGCGCAACCGCGGGTCGGCCTGTACCAGCACGTGCCAGGTACGCTGCGCCCATGGCGCTTGCAGCGCCTGCCATTCGTTTTCCAGCAGTTCGTTGCGGATCATCAGGCTTTCGATGCTGTTGGCATCACTGTTGAACACTGGGTCGTCGCTGCTGCGGTAATGCCGCAGCAGCGCCTGCAGGTCACCATTAAAGAAACGTTCGGCGGTCTGCCGGAAGCCGTCGAGCGCCTCGCGTGATTCGAACAGGTGCGCCTCGACCCGCTGGCTGTAGTCCTTCACCAGCCCCGGGACCTGGATACCGGCCAGCAGGCCGAAGGTAAACAACAGCAACCGCAGGTAACTTCTGAACATGCCGCGTCCTTAGCTCTGGCCGTGCGCTACGCACTCGCCGTGCCGCCACAGGGCCCACTGACCCGGCTCGTAGCGCTGCCAGGTCTCGTTCTCGGTCAAGGCCTCGGTGGCGATCACCGTGACCACGTCATTAGGGGTGGTTTCGGTGTGAAAATCGACGATCAGGTCGACATCCTTCAACCGCGCCGCACCAAAAGGTGCCCGGCGGGTAATGTGCACCAGCTTGGTCGAACAGAAGCAGAACAGCCAATCGCCGTCGCTGAGCATGCAATTGAACACGCCCTGGCCGCGGTAGCCGACACAGGCTTCGACCAGCACCGGCAGCAGCTGTTCCACCGGCACGGGCTCGGGGAAGGCGCTGCGAATGCGGTTGAGCAGGTCGCAGAAGGCCGCCTCGCTGTCGGTGTCGCCCACCGGCCGGTAGAAACTGGCCTGGCCCTTGAAGTCGCCCAGCTGGCCATTGTGCGCGAAGCACCAGTTGCGGCCCCACATCTCCCGCACGAACGGGTGGGTGTTGGACAGGCACACCTTGCCGACGTTGGCCTGGCGTATGTGGCCGATGACCACTTCGCTCTTGATCGGGTAACGCTGCACCAGGTTGGCCACTTCCGACTCGCTGCTCGCGGCCGGGTCCTGGAACAGGCGCAGGCCACGGCCTTCGTAGAAGCCGATGCCCCAGCCGTCACGGTGCGGGCCGGTACGGCCGCCGCGCTGCATCAGGCCGGTGAAGCTGAAGACGATGTCGGTGGGGACGTTGGCACTCATGCCCAGCAGTTCGCACATAGGCGTGTCTCCGCTTACAGACGTGGCTCGACCCGGCCGCCGCCTCGGGAGACGGCTGGGGCGGCAGGGGGTGGCGCATCACGGTAACGGTCGCGGCGCTCTGCGGCCAGCGGGCCCTGGGCGCCAATCTGGTCATCTTCGGCAGCCTGGCGCTGGGCAGCGGCCTCGGCCTGCGCGCGGCGCTCGCGGGCGCGCTTTTCCAGCGGCAAGCGCAGCAGTACGAAAAGGAAATACAGGGAAAACGCGCCCATGCCGTACATCGCGAAGTCGGATACCGCGCGCCAGGCGTTGTTGCCGACCTTGAAGGCGACATCCAGGGCGGTGATGGCAATGGCCGGGGCGAAACTGTCCTTGACCGGGTCGACGATGGTCGGGGTCAGCAGCAGCACCGCCAGCACCACCCGCAGCGGTTCGCGCAGCCAGCGCCACATCCAGCCGGTGAGCTTGAAGCCCACCATCAGGCAGCCCAGGGCGGCAACGGCGTAAAGGCCCCAGGCGAGGGTGTAGTCGTTCTCGGTCATGGTGTTCGTGCAAGCCAGGCAAAGAGATGCCTATGATAAACACTTTTCCGGGCGCAGACAGTGTTTGCCTGTACCGGCCTCTTCGCGGGTAAACCCGCTCCCACAGGATCACCACAGATCTTGAAACTGTGCAGTGCCTGTGGCTCTCACAGGAACACCACAGTTCTTGAAAGCTGTGCGGTCCCTGTGGGAGCGGGTTTACCCGCGAAGAGGCCGGCACAGGCAACCCCAATCAAGAGATCCTCAATGCCAACCAAGCCCCAACCCCCGATTGCCCACCAGGCCCAGGCCAGCGACCCGTACGCCTGGCTGCAACAGCGTGACACCCCCGAGGTGCTTGCCTACCTGCAGGCCGAGAACGCCTACCAGGAAGCCTGCCTGGCCGACCAGGCGCCGCTGCGCGAACAACTGTTCGAAGAGATCAAGGGCCGCATCCTGGAAACCGACCTGTCGCTGCCGGCGCCCTGGGGCCCCTACCTTTACTACACCCGTACCACCGCGGGCGACGAGTACCCGCGCCACTACCGCTGCCCGCGCCCGGCCGACGACTCCAACACGGTCGATGAAAGCCAGGAACAACTGCTGCTCGACCCCAACGCCCTGGCCAATGGCGGTTTCCTGTCCCTCGGCGCGTTCAACGTCAGCCCCGACCACCGCCTGCTGGCCTACAGCCTGGACACCAGCGGCGACGAAATCTTCACCCTGTACGTGAAGGACCTGGCCAGTGGCAGCGTCACTACCCTGCCCTTCGACGACTGCGACGGCAGCCTGACCTGGGCCAACGACAGCCAGACGCTGTTCTTCGCCGAACTGGACGACACCCACCGCCCATGGCGCCTGCGTCGCCACACCCTGGGCAACGAAGGCGCGCAGACCGTGTTCGAGGAGCCCGACGGGCGCTTCTTCCTGCACTGCTACCGCACCAGCTCCGAACGCCAGCTGGTGCTGCTGCTCAACAGCAAGACCACCAGCGAAGCCTGGGTACTGGACGCGGAAACCCCGCAGGCACCGTTCACCTGCCTGGCGCCACGGGTCGAAGGCCACGAGTACTTCCCCGACCACGGCCAGCTCGACGGCCAGTGGCGCTGGTTCATCCGCACCAACCAGGACGGCATCAACTTCGCCTTGTACCACGCCCCAGTCGCACCGGTGCCCAGCCGTGAGCAATGGCAGGTGCTGGTAGCGCACCGCGACGCGATCATGCTCGAAGGCCTCAGCCTGAATGCCGGCGCGCTGACCCTGAGCCTGCGCGAAGGCGGCCTGCCGATCATCGAGGTACGCCCGCAGGGCCTGGCGGCCTACCGCGTCGAACTGCCCGACGCGGCCTACAGCCTGTACGTGCAGGACAGCCTGGAGTTCGCCAGCCCACGCCTGCGCCTGCGCTACGAAGCACTCAACCGCCCGGCCCAGGTACGCCAGCTGGAGCTGGCCAGCGGTGCCCAGGCGGTGCTCAAGCAAACCCCGGTGCTGGGGCCGTTCGATGCCGACGACTATGTCAGCGAGCGCCTGTGGGCTACCGCAGCGGACGGCACCCGGGTGCCGATCAGCCTGGTGCGCCGCCGCCAGGACCTGGGCCAGACCGTGCCGCTGTACCTGTATGGCTACGGCGCCTATGGCGAAAGCCTCGACCCGTGGTTCTCGCACGCGCGCCTGAGCCTGCTGGAGCGCGGCGTGGCCTTTGCCATCGCCCATGTGCGTGGCGGCGGTGAACTGGGCGAAGCCTGGTACCGCGCCGGCAAGCAGGAGCACAAGCACAACACCTTCAGCGACTTCATCGCCTGTGCCGAGCACCTGATCGCCGAGGGTGTCACGGCTGCCGACCGCCTGGCCATCAGTGGTGGCAGCGCCGGTGGCCTGCTGATGGGCGCGGTGCTCAACCTGCGCCCCGAGCTGTTCCGCTGTGCGATTGCCGAAGTGCCGTTCGTCGACGTGCTCAACACCATGCTCGACCCCGAGCTGCCGCTGACCGTGACCGAGTACGACGAATGGGGCAACCCTGAGGAGCCGGAGGTGTATGAGCGGATCAAGGCCTACGCACCGTACGAGAACGTGAAGGCACAGGCCTACCCGGCGATGCTGGTGGTGGCGGGCTACAACGACAGCCGCGTGCAGTACTGGGAAGCGGCCAAGTGGGTGGCGCGGCTGCGTACGCGCAAGACCGACGACAACCTGCTGCTGCTCAAGACCGAGATGGGGGCTGGGCATGGCGGGATGAGCGGGCGGTATCAGGGGCTCAAGGATGTGGCCCTTGAGTACGCGTTCGTGTTCGGCGAGTTGGGTGCGGTGTAAACCCCGGATTTGAGCACCCGCGCGATCCCTGTGGGAGCGGGCAAGCCCGCGAAGAATTCAACGCGGTAGTTGGCACCGGCTGCGCCGGTGTTCGCGGGCATGCCCGCTCCCACAAGGGGCGGTGCAGGCCGGTTGAATTCAATCATCCTGCACCGCCGGCTTCGGCGGATCCTGGCGCAACCCCGGCAATGACTGGTCCTTCGGCGGCCCGGGCACCGGCATCGGCGGCAACAGGGGCGCCCCCGGCTGGCTGTCATAGGCCTTGGGCGGCGTACTCGGGGTAATCTGCGGATATGGCGTAGGCGTCGGCGTACCCGGTGCACCGGGCACCGGCGTGCTCAACCGGGGTGGCGTGCTGGCAGCTTCGGCCATGGGCAGGCCGGCGAACAACAGCACAACGAGGATCGCGCGAAACATCAGCAACCTCCTGTCGGGAACCTTCCTACAGGCTACGCCTAAATCACGGCTTTCGCCTGTCCGCCTGCCCCGCAAGCGCGCTAGACTCAATGCATAACCGTCATTTGCCTGATCAGAACAAAGGAAACACCATGAGCTCCACCTCTTCCGCCGCCGCCACCGCGCGCCTGGACCGCATCCTGGCCGATGCCAAGCGCGACAAGGAAATGGGTTACCGCGACAAGGCCCTGAAAATGTACCCGCACGTCTGCGGCCGCTGCGCCCGCGAGTTCTCCGGCAAGCGCCTGAGCGAGCTGACCGTGCACCACCGCGACCACAACCACGACAACAACCCGCAGGACGGCTCCAACTGGGAGCTGCTGTGCCTGTACTGCCACGACAACGAGCACTCGCGCTACACCGACCAGCAGTACTTCAGCGAAGGCTCCACCAGCACCCCGAGCATCGCCAAGGCCACCCACAACCCGTTCGCCGGGCTGGCGGGCATGCTGAAGAAAGACTGACCATCGATTCGGCCCCCGCTGCTACCGGGCAGCCCGTATAATCGCGCTTTTTTTCGCGAAGGGCCCCGGTACGTGGCAAACAAACGATACAGCTGCATCGGCCTGTTCAACCCCAAGTCGGCAGAAAACGTCGGCTCGGTGATGCGCGCCGCGGGTTGCTACGGCGTCAATTCGGTGTTCTACACCGGCAAACGCTACGAGCGTGCCCGTGACTTCGTCACCGACACCAAGCGCGTGCACTACGACATCCCGCTGATCGGCATCGACGACCTGCAGCGCATCATCCCGCTGGGCTGCACGCCGGTGGCCGTGGAATTGGTGGAAGGCGCGCGGCCATTGCCGGAATACACCCACCCGGACCGGGCCATCTACATCTTCGGGCCGGAAGACGGCAGCCTCAGTGCCGATGTGCGGGCGTGGTGCGAAGAGACCATCTACATTCCGACCGAGGGCTGCATGAACCTGGCAGCGACGGTGAATGTGGTGCTGTATGACCGCATGGCCAAGGGGCTGAATACCCGTTCGGGGCCCAAGTTCAAGTAGTAAAAAGGCCGCCACTGCGGCAGCAGGACCGGCCCTTTCGCGGGTAAACCCGCTCCCACAGACTGTGCATTCCCTGTGGGAGCGGGTTTACCCGCGAAGAGGCCGGCACTGACAACACAGGGCGGCCAGGTGCCGAACTCCGTCAGAACAGCACCGGTCTTGCTCAGGTCACGAAGCGTTGATCCAGATGGTCTTCAGCTCCGTGTACTGGTCATGGGCCCAGATGGACTTGTCGCGCCCACCGAAGCCGGACTCCTTGTAGCCACCGAATGGCGTGGTGACATCCCCTTCGCCGAAGCAGTTGACCGTAACCACGCCCGCACGGATTTCACGCGACAGGCGCAGCGCATTGCGCAGGCTGCCGGTGTAGGCCGAGGCCGCCAGGCCGTAGACGGTGTCGTTGGCCAGCTCGATCGCCTCGTCGATGGTCTCGAAGCTGGTCACGCTCAGCACCGGGCCGAAGATTTCCTCGACGAACAGCTTGTTGTCGCGGCCAACGTTGTCGACGATGGTCGGCTGCACGAACACGCCGTCCTCGGTCTCGCCACCCTGGACGATACTGAGCTTGTGCTCGGCGGCGTATTCCAGGTACGACTTGACCTTCTCGAAGTGCGACTTGCTGACCATGGCGCCCAGGCGGTTGTCCGGGTCCAGCGGGTCGCCCAGCTTCCAGTCCTTCAGGTGCTTGGCGATCAGGCCCAGCAGCTGGTCCTTCACATCCTTGTGCACGATCAGGCGCGAGGAAGCGGAGCAGTTTTCGCCCATGTTCCAGAACGCACCAGCGGTGACGAACTGGGCCACTTCGTCCAGGTCCTCGCAGTCGTTCATGACCACGGCCGGGTTCTTGCCACCCAGCTCCAGGACGATGCGCTTGAGGTTGGACTCGGCGGCGTACTTCAGGAACAGGCGGCCGGTGTCGGTGGAGCCGGTGAAGCTGACCATCGGGATGTCCATGTGGCGGCCAATGGCCTCGCCCACTTCACGACCACCGCCAGGCACCAGGTTGAACACGCCTGCAGGAATGCCCGCCTCATGGGCCAGTTCGGCCACGCGCAGGGCGCTGAGGGTGGTTTCCTTGGCCGGCTTGACCACGATCGAGCAACCGGCGGCCAGCGACGGGGCAATCTTCCAGGCCAGCATCAGCAGCGGGAAGTTCCACGGCAGTACCAGGCCGACCACGCCGATGGCCTCGCGCACCACCATGGTCACGGCGGCATTGCCGGTCGGGGCCGTGGCGTCGTAGATCTTGTCGATCAGCTCGGCGTGCCAGCGGATGGTGTGGATGGTTTCCGGCACGTCGACGTTCTGGCACTCGCTGACCGGCTTGCCGCTGTCCAGCGCTTCCAGCACGGCCAGTTCGTGGGCGTTGTCTTCCAGCAGCTGGGCGAACTTCAGCAGCACGTGCTTGCGGTCGTTCGGCTGCATCTTCGACCAGGTGCCCTGTTCGAACACGCGCTTGGCGGCGGCCACGGCCACGTTCACGTCGTTGACGTCGCAGGCGGCGACTTCGGCCAGCTGCTTGCCGGTGGCCGGGTTGGTGGTGACGAAGGTGTTGCCCGAGATGGCATCGCGGAACTCACCGTCGATGAACGCCTGGGTACGCAGTTGCAGTTCGGCGGCGAGGGCCGCGTATTGTTCCTTGCTCAGCAAATCGGCCATTTTCAGGCACCTCCGGTGATCTGTGCGATGTTGCGCTTGAGTTCGGTGACCACGCGCTGCAGTTCCTGCTTCTCGGCCGCATCCAGGTCATACAGCGGCTTGCGTACGCCACCGGTGCTCAGGCCATTGAGGGCGCAGCCGTACTTGATCGACTGGACGAACTTGCCGCCTTCGAGGAAGTCCATCAGCGGCATCATGGCGCCCATGATCTTGCGGCCTTTGTCGAAGTCCTTCTCGATCACACAGGCCTCGTACAAGGCCACGTGCTCGCGCGGGATGAAGTTGGAACCGGCGCAGACCCAGCTCTTGGCACCCCAGGCAAAGAACTCCAGGGCCTGGTCGTCCCAGCCGCACGACAGCTGGATGTTCGGGCGCTGGATGGCCAGGCGGTGCAGCTGGCCCATGTCACCGGAGCTTTCCTTGATGGCGACGATGTTCTTCACGTCGGCCACGGCGTCGAAGAACTCTTCGCCCATGCTCACGCTCATGCGGCCCGGGTAGTTGTAGAGCATGATCGGCAGGCCGGCGGCGGCGTCGACGGCTTTGACGTGCAGGGCGATTTCCTGCTGGGTCGGCAGTGCGTACGGCGGGGTGCCCACCAGCAGTGCGTCGGCCTTGATTTCCTTGGCGTGCTGGGCGAAAGCCACGGCGTCTTCGGTGCGGATGCCACCGGTGCCGACGATCAGTGGCAGGCGGCCGGCCAGCACGTCCTTGGCCTGGGCGGCCAGGTCGATGCGCTCCTGGGTGGTGTGGGCGTAGTACTCGCCGGTGGAGCCACCAATGATGACGCCGTGGATTTTCGACTCGACCAGGTATTCGAGGACCTCGGCGAACGCCGCCTTGTTGATCGAGCCGTCCGCAGCCAGTGGAGTGATTGCCGGGGTGTAGATGCCTTCGAATTTCACGGTAGGTTCTCCAGTGCGTTGCTCAGTGTTGTAAAGGCCGCAGCGGATCGACGCTGCGGCGGGTCGTCATGAATTCAGCTCAGCGAAGCCGCTTGTTGCAGGTTGAGCGAGCGGGTTTCCGGGGCCAGGGCAACGGAGAAGGCCAGGCCGACGAAGGTCACCGCGGCGGCGGCATACATGGTGGCGCCGATGCCATAGCTATCGAGGGCGATGGGCACCAGCCAGGTGCCGACCGCAGCACCGACCCGCGACATCGAGGTGCCCACGCCAACGGCACCGGCACGGATTTCGGTAGGGAACAGTTCGTTGGGGTACACCAGCTGCAACACCTGGGCGCCACCGATAAACAAGGCGTAGGCGCCGAACAGGGCGAGGATCAGCATCTCGTTGCCGTTGCTGAAAGCGCCCAGGCCCAGCAACGCCAGCCCCGACCAGAAGAAGCTGTGCAGCAGCGTGGTGCGGCGGCCGATGGTGTTCAGCAGGCGGGTGCCGATGATGCAACCGACCACGAACAGGCAGGTGATGGCGACCGACCCGATGGCGGCCCAGTCCCCTTTCAGGTTCAGTGCACCCAACACTTTCGGAGCGAAGGCGTAGACGGCGAACACCGGGATCACCGAGCAGGTCCAGAACATGGTGACGAACAGCATGCGCTTGCCGTAGCCGGAGTGCAGCAGGCTGAAGAACGACAGCTTGCGGGTCTTGGGCTCTTCCGGCAGGTTCTTCAGCGAGAAATCTCTGCCGTAGACGCGCTTGATCACCTGCTCGGCTTCGGCCGAACGGCCTTTGCTGATCAGCCAGCGCGGCGATTCGGGGGTGCCTATACGGATCGCGAACAGCAGCGCGCCGATCACCGAGGCACTGGCCAGCACCAGGCGCCAGGCATCATCGCCACCGTGGCGCAGGATCGCTTCACCGACCATGTAGGCGCAGGCGGCACCGGCGAACCACAGCACGGTCAGGGTGGCCAGGCGTGGGCCACGGTTCTTCTTGGGCAGGAACTCCACCAGCAGCGAGGTGGCCACCGGGTATTCGATGCCCACCGCGATGCCGATGGCGAAGCGCAGCAGGAACAGGACCATCGCCGATTCCACCCAGAACTGCGCGATCGAGGCCAGGATGAACAGGGTCGGGCCAACGAAGAACACGCGCTTGCGGCCGAAGCGGTCGGTCAACCAGCCGCCGAAGAAGCCACCGAAGAAAATGCCGATCAGCGCCGAAGCGGCGATCATGCCCTGCCAGAAACTGGTCAGGTTGAGGCCTGCCGACATCTGCACCATGGCAACGCCGATGATGCTCAATACATAGCCATCGACGAACGAGCCGCCACCGGAACGCAGGGTCAGCAACTGGTGAAAGTTGTTGATCGGTACATCTTCAATCGAAACATTTGGACTTGTCATTGTTGTTCCTGCCACTTCTGTTACATGCACAAATTCAAGGCGAGCGTGCCCGCGAAACTGAAAACAGCGTTCAGCCCCGGGTGACCGGCCTGTTGGCCAATCATCAATTTCGGGCAAAGGGTGCCCGTGCCGGCTAAATCGCCACCGGCATCAAGTGTTCAAAGTTGCAACGCGGTCAGCGGTCAGCTTTCTTTGCCAGCGCGGAACTGCCCCCACATCAGGTTGGCGTTCAAGCCCAGGGAAACCAGGGGCTGCGGCGGGTTTGCACAAGGCCCGGGAGCGTTGAGCAAGAACTCGATCAGTTCGTTCTTGTCGCCGGCCAGCCAGTCGGCCAGCAACTTGCCGGTGACAGTGCCACGGGTAACACCCAGGCCGTTGCAGCACATTGCGCCGACAACATTGGGCGCCAACTTGCCAAAGAACCCCATGTGGTTACGCGACAGTGCCAGTGCACCGCCCCAGGTGTATTCGAAGTTCACTCCGGGCAGCATCGGGAAACGCCGGGCGAACGATTCGCGGTGGCGCTGGACGAAGCGGTCCAGGTATTTGCGGTTGCTGCGCCCGTCGGGGTTGTAGCTGAAGCTGTTGCGGATCAGCAGGCGGTTGTCGACGGTGCGGCGCATGGTGGTGCCGAACGGGTCGGCCGGGATCACGCCCCAGTAGGGTTTGCCGCCCAGGCGCGCCTGCTCTTCCTCGGTCAGCGGGCGGGTGATGCTGCCGTAGGTGAACACCGGCAGCATGCGGCCCTTGAGGAAGCCGAAGCTCATGCCGAAGGCGTTGGTGGTGAGCACCAGCTTGTCGGCGGTGATCGAACCGTTGGCATGACGCAGCACTACCTTGTCGCCGTAGTCGACCTCGGTGATGGGCGTACGTTCATACAGCGAAACGTTGGACGGCAGGCTGTCGGCCAGGCCTTTGACCAGCGCCGACGGCTGCAGCAAGGCGGTGCCGGGGGTGAACAGGCCCTTGCGGTAGAAATGCGTGCCGATGTGCTCGGGCAGGTCGCGGCCTTCGATCACTTCGTAGGGCTGGCCGAGCTTGTCCAGACCGCGGCGGTAGGCATCCAGCACGGCGATGCCGCGGTCTTCGACGGCCGCCTGGTACTTGCCGCAGTGGCGGAACTGGCACTCGATATCGTAGCGCTCGATCAGCTCCTTGATGTAGGACTGGCCACCCAGGTTGAGCTTGAGGATGGTCTTGGCGATGTCGATGTCGCCGATGTAGTCCTCGGCGCCGATGTCGTGCGGCAGGTCGATGGCAAAGCCGGCGTTGCGCCCGGAGGTGCCAAAGCCGACCTCCTGGGCCTCGATCAGCACGATCTCGTCGTCCGGGAAGTTCGTTGCCAGCTGCCGTGCGGCAGCCAGGCCGGTGAAACCGGCGCCGACCACCACCCAGCGCGCCTGACTGTGGCCACTGTGGGCCGGCCTTGGCGTGCGGGGCTTGCTCAGGTGATACCAGCCACAGGTGGCATCATCGGCAGGTAACGAACTAATTCTTGTCATGTCACTAACCTGGTTCTTGTTGTCGACGGGTGGTCAGCGCCAGTTGCCTGACCTTGGTAACTCATATCTGAATCGGTACATCCAGCCCTTGCGGCGCGGCGTACTCGGCCATGCGCCGGCGCGACAGCTCGAAGTGCTCGCGCACCAGCTGGCCGGCAGCTTGCGGGTCGCGGCGCTCGATGGCCTGGATCATCTGGTCGTGCTGCTCGCAGGCGATCTCGAGGTCGTGCTGCATGTCATCGGTGGTCGGGTGGCGGTAGAAAATCTTGCCCAGCCGGGTGTGGTCGATCAGCAGGCGACGCAGGCTTGGCAGCAGGTAGTCGTTGTGCGCCATCTTGCCGATTTCCAGGTGGAAGGCGTCGTTGTAGAGCACACGGTTTTCCACGTCGCGCTCTTCGATGGCCTGGCGGAACAGGGCCTGGATACCTTTGAGCACTTCGATCTCGGCGGCGCTGGCATAGGTGGCGGCCAGCTGGGTGGTGGCGATGTAGATCAGCGGGGCGGCGACGAAGAAGCTGTGCAGCGACTCGTGGTTCATGGCAGCGACACGTGGCGCGCGGTTGGCTTCCAGTTCGATGTAGCCTTCGGCGGCGATCTGGCGCAGCAGCTCACGCACTGGCGGGCGCGACAGGCCGAACTCGTCGCACAGGGCCAGTTCGTCCACCACCGCGCCCGGGGCCAGTTCCATGCTGAGGATCCGGCGGCGCAGCGCTTCGGCGAGGACGGCCTTGCGGTCCTGCGGCACTTCTGCACTGAGTGGTTGGACGGTGGCTTTCATGGCGGCCTTCTTTGTTGTCATAGAGCTGTGTCTACTATTTGTATAACGACTATAGGGCACTGTTAGACAATATGTCTACAGCATTTTCGATGAACGGTGAAATCTGTCTGGGCCTTTGTTTTCAGGGGGTCCAGCGGGTTCAAGGGTGAGATTAAACACCCCTTGGGGCTGCATTGCCAAACCGGGCAGAAAATTATCCATATCAGACAAATGGGCAAAATTTGCCGGCCCTTTCGCGGGTAAACCCGCTCCCACAGGATCACCACAGGACTTGAGCACAGTGGTACCCCTGTGGGAGCGGGTTTACCCGCGAAAGGGCCGGCACAAACAAAAAAGCCACCTGCAGGCAGGTGGCTCTCTTCCATTCACACAAATTTCTTCACGCGGTTGCCAAGGCCTCCCGCCGCGCATGCCGCTTGCTGGTAATCACCCCCAGCACCAGGATCACCAGGGCCAGCGCCAGGGTCAGCGATACCTCCATGCGGTGCTTGGGCATGACGAACATGGTGCCGAGGGCAAAGATGATGAAACCGATCACCGCATAGGTCAGCCATGGGTACAGCCACATGCGGAAGGCAATCTCGACATTCTGCCGCTGCAGGATGGCGCGCATGCGCAGTTGCGAGAAGGCAATCGCCAGGTACACCAGCAACGCGATCGACCCGGAACTGGCCAGCAGGAAGGCAAACACCTCGGCCGGGGCGAAGTAGTTGACGATGGTCGCCAGCATGCCGATCAGCGTGCTGCCGATCACCGCCGCACGTGGCACGCCCACCTTCGAGGTGCGCTGGATGAAGCCTGGCGCATCACCGCGCTTGCTCAGCGAGTAGAGCATCCGCGACGAAATGTAGATCGACGAGTTCAGGCAGCTGGCCACCGCCACCAGTACCACGATGTCCACCAGTTGCTTGGCGTAAGGAATGTTCATGATTTCCAGCGCCCGCTGGTACGAACCCTGTACCGGCAGCAGCGGGTCGTTCCACGCCACCACCGAGATGATCACGAAGATCGACAGCAGGTAGAACACGCTGATGCGCCAGATCACCGAACGGGTGGCCTTGGCGATGTTGCGCGCCGGGTCTTTCGATTCGGAGGCGGCGATGGTGACCGCTTCGGTGCCCAGGTAGCTGAACATGGTGGTCAGCAAGGCACCGATGATCGCGGTCCAGCCATTGGGCATGAAGCCGCCCTGCTGCTCCAGCAGAAGTGGCAGGCCACTGACTTCACGCCCCGGCAATACGCCAGCCAGGGCTGCGGCGCCCAGGGCGATGAAGGCGACGATGGCGATGACCTTGAGCATGGCGAACCAGAACTCGAACTCGCCGTACTTGGCCACGCTGAACAGGTTGGTGGCGGTCAGCAGCACGGTCATGCTAAGGGCGAAGAACCAGGCATCGATGTGCGGGAACCAGTTGTTGAGCACCACGCCGGCGGCAATGGCTTCGATGGGAATCACCAGCACCCAGAACCACCAGTACAGCCAGCCGATGGTAAAGCCGGCCCAGCGGCCGATGGCGCGGTCTGCGTAGGTGGAGAACGAGCCGGTATCGGGGCTGGCGACGGCCATTTCCCCGAGCATGCGCATCACCAGCACCACCAGCGCGCCGGCCAGTGCATAGGCGACGATGGCTGAAGGGCCGGCCGCCGCAATGGCGTGCCCGGAGCCGATGAACAACCCGGCACCGATCACCCCGGCGATGGAGAGCATGGTCACATGGCGTTGCTTGAAGCCTTGCGCCAGCTGATTGCTGGCGCCACTCGCGCTTGTCATTGTCATCCTGATCCCTGCTTTTGTTTTCTTTGTGGGGGGACGTGAAGCTCCTGGATCGAAACCCAGCGTGGATGAGCTTCGCGCCCGGTCACGGTACGCCAGCGAGGGGGCGGTCAAGTTGACTGGATCCGCCACGGACTTGACCATAAGTGACATCGGTTCCTTTGAAAGGCGCATGGCAGAGCCTTCTATGCGACAGGGGATGTCGTTCGGCATACCGAGTGAACGATGACGGCGGCCAGCGGGTCAGCTGCTTACACTTCACGAGGAGGCCTTGCCATGCTCGATATCCATTCCGCGACGGCATCGTCGCAGCACAATGTTCATGGGCTGGAACGGGTCAGCTCGCTGGCCGGGGGGGCGCTGATGTTCAGCAAGGGGATGCGCCATGGCGGCCTGGTCGGCTTGCTGCAGATGGTGGTGGGAGGTTTGGCGGTGGCCCGCGGTGTCAGCGGGCATTGCTCGACCAAGGCCTGGTGGCAGCGGCATCGCCAGGAATACCAGCGGCTGCGTGCGGACATCGAGCGCAGTGCGGCGGAGCTGGAGGCGTTGCGGGCCAGTGCCGACGCGGCGACGCAGGGGGTGACGGTGACCGGGAAGGATCCGTTGGCTGGCAGTTGAGTTTTGCACTGCCTGTGCCGGCCTCTTCGCGGGTGAACCCGCTCCCACAGGGACGGCACCGTCTTGAGGGCAGTACATTACCTGTAGGAGCAGCCTTGTGCTTCGAAAGGGCCAGTATGATCAAAGAGGGTCTGTGGCTGTAATTGCCTCTTCGCAGCACAAGGCTGCTCCTACAGGGCAACGAGAAACCTGTGGGAGCGGGTTCACCCGCGAAGAGGCCGGTACGGGCGAAAGAGGTGCTCAGCGCAACGCCTTGCTCTGCAACACCTCGGAGCGCCGCCCCAGCACGTTCTCGCTGATCTGTATGAAGTCTTCGGTGCTGACGCTGGGCAGGCGCATCAGCCCGCGCGCCACATCGTCCAGCGAGCGTTTGGCCTGGGTGTGGATGCGGATTTCCTTGTCCAGCGCCTGCAGCAACATCACCCCCCGCGCCACCTGCGCCGGGGTGGCATGCTCGCCCTTGAGCCGGGTGACCTTGGCGCCCTGCTTGCTCAGGCGCGCCTGCCAGGCCTGGTAACGGTCGTCACTCACCCCGCCCGAGCGGCGCAGCAACTCGCTGGCGTAGTAGTCGGTCAGGCTTTCCACCAGCCAGTCACTGCCGTCACGCCCATGGATCTGCGCAAACAGTTGCACCACTTCGCGCAGCAACGGGCTGCTGCCGTTCTCGCTGACCATAGGCCGGGCACTGTGCAGGTACAACGAGCCCTGCGCGGCCATCGCCCCGCGCCACATGCCGTCGCGGGCACCGACCAACAGCAGCTTCGGCGGGTTGCGCGGGAACACCGCCTGCAATTGCGGCCAGACAAAGGTCAGCATGGTCAGGTTGTCCATGCGCCGCATACCCTGCCCCACCGGTGCGGCCACGGTGACGTCGGTTTCGCCCAGGCGGGCGCGGCGGCTACCCAGGTCGCCGGCGAGCATCCAGCCGGTAGGGCGGTCGAACAGGCGCGAAACGTTGTCGATGCGGAACTTGTCCTTGCCGATGCGCGGCCAGGAAGTCTCGATGCTCTTCCAGCCTTCGGGCAGGTCGAACGCCAGCCGCGCCACCAGCTCGGTGCCATCCTGCTGGTCGAGGCGCGCAGGCGGTACCAGCTGGTCGCCGAGGAACAGCGCCCAATGCGGGGTGATGCGCGACGAATAGGCGCCGCTGCCGCGTTTCTGGTCCAGCTGCACGCGGTAGCTGAGGCTGGTCTTGCCGGCCGCCGGTTGCCACACGCCGCGCTGGCCCTGCAGTTGCCATTGGCCATCAGCCTGGAAGCCGCTGTAGGCCCCGGCCTTGCCCAGGTCGAAGTCCAGGCTGCGCACGGCACTGCCTTCGGCCAAGGTGAGGCGGACCTCCGCCTGGCCACTGGCCGGCAACAGGCGCACCTGGTAGTCGAGGTCGACCTTTTTCGCCCAGGCCGGCGAACTGGCCATCAGGCCAAACAGCAACAACAGCTGGCAACGCATACAGAAACTCCTTGTTTCCCCGTGGCAGCGGGCCGCGCCGGTCAGCTGGCGCGGAAGATCAGGTGGTCTTCCCAGTCGTCTTCGTGCACATCGTGTTCACTGAGCATGCGCCCCGACTGGGAAATGCGCTGTTCATGGACCTGCTGGCGATCGCCGCAGACCAGGTGGTGCCAGGCCGGCAGGTCCTTGCCCTCACTGACCAGGCGGTAGCCGCAGGTGCTCGGCAGCCACTTGAACTGGTCGGCCTTGCCCGGGGTGAGCTGGATGCAGTCAGGTACCTGGGCGAAGCGGTTGGGGTAATCGCTGCACTGGCAGGTGTGCAGATCCAGCAGTTTGCAGGCGATGCGCGTGTAATAGACGCTGTTGTCGTCCTCGTCCTCGAGCTTTTGCAGGCAGCACAGGCCGCAGCCGTCGCACAGCGACTCCCACTCTTGCGGGCTGAGTTGTTCGAGGGTCTTGCGCCGCCAGAACGGCGCGTTTTCAGCGATCATGACACGGGTTTCCTGCATTCATCGTGGGGCCACGGCGCGCGGCGGCGCCAGTCTAGAGCCTGGCCTTCGGCAAAGCCAGACCGCTTGTCAGTCGCGACGCAACGCAGTAGCGTGCGCGTTTCCCGTCCTTTTGCAGGAGCCGCCATGAGCGCCACCCCCCGCATTGCCGATTACGCCATCAACGAGCAGTTCATCAACCGCTGGTCGCCACGTGCCTTCACCGCCGAGCCGATCAGCGAAGAGACCCTGCTGAGCTTCCTCGAAGCCGCACGCTGGGCACCGTCGGCGTACAACTCGCAGCCTTGGCGCTTCCTGTATGCCCGCCGCGACACGCCGAACTGGGAGCGCTACCTGAACCTGCTGGTGCCGTTCAACCGCAGCTGGGCGCAACAGGCTTCGGCGCTGGTGCTGGTCATTTCCAAGACCACCTTCGCGGCACCCGGCGCCACTGAAGAAAAGCCGGCGCTGTGGCACACCTTCGACACAGGTTCCGCCTGGGGGCACCTGGCCCTGCAAGCCAGCATCAGCGGCTGGCACACCCATGGCATGGCCGGTTTCGACCAGGAACTGGCGCGTCAGGAGTTGAAGGTTCCGGAAGGCTACGTGCTGCATGCCATGGTGGCGATTGGCAAGCTGGGTGACAAGGCCAGCCTGGACGAAGCCCTGCAGGCGCGGGAAGTACCGAGCCCGCGCAAGCCACTGAGCGAGCTGGCTGCCGAGGGTGATTTCAGCCTGTAAGCCTTGCATTGGCTGTACCGGCCTCTTCGCGGGCTCGCCCGCTCCCACAGGTACAACACACCCTTCGAGGGCGGCGCAATACCTGTGGGAGCGGGCAAGCCCGCGAAAAGGCCAGCACAGGCACTACAAAATCAATAGCCCCGGGCGAAGTCCACTTCACCTCGCAACCCCTGCCCCGCCACATACGCCCGCACATTCTCGACAAACAACCGCACCATCGCCGCCGGCGAGGTGGGCGCCGAGCTGTGCCCGGTCAGCAGCAAGCCCCACGCCGTCCAGAACGGGTGTTGCCTGGGCAACGGCTCCTGCCGGCAGACATCGATCACCGCCCCAGCCAGGTGCCCTTCCTTCAGCGCCTCGACCAGGTCAGCGTCGACCACCGCCGCCCCACGCCCGGCATTGATGAACAGCGCCGTGGGCTGGAAGCACTTGAACAGTGCCGCGTCATACAGGTCGTGGGTGGCCGGGGTATCCGGCAGCAGGTTGAGCACGTAGTCGACCTGGCCAACCATGCGCGGCAGGTCGGCCAACGCCGCGACCTCGACGAACGGCGCCTGCTCGCGGGCGCTGCTGGCAACGCCATACAGCACCACGCCAAACGCCTGCAGGAACTCGGCCACCCGCTGGCCAATGTCGCCAGTGCCGACGATCAGCACCTTGCGGCCTTCCAGGGTACGCCCCGGGCGGTCGTCCCAACGCCGCTCGACCTGGCTGACCAGGCGCGACAGCACCTCGCGCTCATGGCCGAGCATGTAGGTGAGCATGTACTCAGCCATCACCTGGCCAAAGATGCCCACGGCGCGGGTCAGGCGATAGTCGCGCGGCAGGCCCTCGGCCAGCAGCGGGGTGATACCGGCCCAGGTGGACTGCATCCAGACCGGCTTGTGGCCCTGGCGCAGCAGGCTTGCCAGCAGGTCCGGCTGGCCCAGCCACACCGGGCACTGTGGCGCCTGGCCGGCCAGTTCGGCGGAGTCGCCGCTGGTCAGGATCTCCAGCTCTGGCGCGGCTGCGCGCAAAATCTCGGCGTATCGAGCATGATCATGCTCAGCAATCAGTACTCGCATGATCAGGCAGGGTCGTTACGGCGCAGCAACTCTTCGGGCAGATGCTCGATGTAGTCGTCTTCCGGCGGCGGCATCTGCAGGTGGTAACCCTGGTTGTCGAGGTTTTCCAGCACCTTGGCGATATCCTCGCGGGCCAGCTTGCGCTCGGGGGTAAGCACCAGGTCGAAGGCGTGCACGGGGGTGCCGAAGAACGGCAGCAGGCCTTCGGGCACGCGCTCCAGGCCGTCGGCCTTGAGCACGTACAGGTACATTTCGTTCTTGCGGGGGCTCTTGTAGATAGAGCAAATGCGTTTCATCGGGTCTCTCCGGCGCCTGCCAGGCTGTCCAGCAGGGCCTGGCCCATGCGCTCACGGCGCCAGCCGCGCAGCGAATCGGGCAATTGATAGGGGCCATTGGGGTAGCCGCTCTTGAGCAGCGCTTCCAGGGCTTTCTTGCGCAGCATCAGCTCGGGGGCAATGCCCAGGCGCTCACCTTCGGCCTGGCCGATGGCACGCAGCTGCTTGAGGATGCCGCTGGCCTCGATCGGCAAAGGCTCGGGCAAGGCCTGTGGCCATTGCTCGGCTGGCAAGCTGGCGGCACGCTTGATCAGCTGGATGAGGAACTCACCGTCCTGACGAATGGTGCGCGGATGCATCTCGTCGATCTTGGCCAGCGCCGACAGGTTGTTCGGCTGGCTCTTGGCCATGGGCCACAGCGAGTGCTCCTTGAGAATGCGGTTGCGCGGCACGTCGCGGTTGCGCGCTTCACGCTCGCGCCAGGCGCACAGCTCACGCAGCACTGCCAGTTGCTGGGGGGCCAGCTTCCAGGCCAGCTTGACGTCGCGGTACAGGCTTTCGGGCTCGACTTCGCGGCGCAATGCGGCCACCAGCTCGGCGCCGTCCTCCAGCACCCAGGCGTACTTGTCGTCACTCAGGCGCGGGCGCAACACGGTGAACAGCTCGGCCAGGTGCACGGCATCCTCGGCGGCATAGCTGACCTGGGTTTCCGAGAGCGGGCGCTGCAGCCAGTCGGAACGGGTTTCGCCCTTGGGCAGGTCGATCCCCAGCACTTCCTGCACCAGGCGCGAATAGCCCATGGAGAAGCCCAGGTTCAGGTAGCCGGCGGCCAGTTGGGTGTCGAACAGCGGCTGTGGCAGCTTGCCGGTCAGGCGCAGCAGCACTTCGAGGTCTTCGCTGCAGGCGTGCAGCACCTTGACCACGCCGCTGTCATCCAGCAGTTCGGCCAGCGGTTGCCAGTTGCCGATCAGCAACGGGTCGATCAGGAAGGCACGCTGGCCATCGCCGATCTGGATCAGCCCGGCTTTCGGGTAGAAGGTGTCGACCCGCATGAATTCGGTGTCGACGGCGACAAAGGGCAGCTGATGCCAGTCGCGGCAGTGTTCGGCCAGGCTCTGGTCGTCACGGATCCAGTGTATTTCGATGGCCACGAGGCTCTCCCACTAACATTGGCGCGCAGTATATACGGCGCGGGCACTGCTGGTGAAACCCGGGCCATCCTTGATATCGATCAGCGGTGCTGTTGGCGTGTGCAGGCAGCAGCAACTCTCGTGCGCAAAATCCGCAAGCTTCGCGCTCCCACAAAGACCGCGCAAGCTAGCGGTTTTTTGAATGCGCTTTGCCTCAGCGCTTGGCCGCCAGCCATGGCCGGCAGCTGGCGAACATGTCCAGCGACTGCTGGTAGACCTCGGTGTGCACCTGCAACAGGCCGAGCATCGAGTGGAACAGGTTGTCCTGCGACAGCGGTGCATCGCTGAGCTTGGCCAGGCAGTCGGTGTCGACGCCGAAGTCCTCCTTGTAGCTGTCGGAGAACCAGGTCAGCAGCGGCACGTGCTTCTGCTGCTCGGGGGCGATGGCGTAAGGCGTGCCGTGCAGGAACAGGTTGTACTCACCCAGCGACTCGCCATGGTCGGACAGGTAGATCATCGCCGTGTCGACCTTGTCCTGCTTGCTGCGCAGGGTGTCGATCAGCGAGGCCAGTACCTTGTCGGTATAGGCCAGGGTGTTGTCGTAGCCGTTGACGATTTCCTGTTCGCTGCACTGGTCCAGCGCGTTGCTCTGGCACACCGGGGCAAAGCGCTGGTCGGCGCCGGGGTAGCGCTTGAAGTATTCAGGCCCGTGGCTGCCCATCTGGTGCAGCACCAGCACGGTGTCCTTGTCGAGGTTGTCGATCAGCTCACCCAGGCCCTGCAGCAGGATCTGGTCATGGCATTCACCATCAGCGCACAACTGCGGGTCCTGGAGTTTGCTGACATCGATGAACTGCACGCGGTCGCAGGTGCCCTTGCAGCCCGACTGGTTGTCACGCCACTGCACCGCCAGGCCGGTACGCTGGAGGATGTCCAGCAACCCTTCGCGGTTCTTCGCCACGCGGGCATCGTAGTCCTTGCGCTTCATGCCAGAGAACATGCACGGCACCGAAACGGCGGTTTCCGTGCCGCAGGAGTGCACATCGGAGAACGCCAGCAGGCCCTGTTCCCTGGCAAGGTTCGGTGTGGTATCGCGGTTGTAGCCAAGCACGCCGAAGTGGTCTGCCCGCGCACTTTCGCCCACCACCAGCACGGTCAGCGACTTGCGTTCGTGCTTTTGCCAGGCGGCATCACGCTTGGCATCTTCGCCATAATGCTGGAAGGGCCGCGATGCGGTACCGACGCGCTCGCTGACATAACCGATGGAGGCACCCACGATATTGCTGGGGGTGAGCATCAGGCGCAGTTCGTGGTGGTTGCGAAACAGCGACGACAGGCCCTGGTAGTTGACCAGTGCCACCGAGCCCAGGGCCACCACGCAGGCACCGCCAACCACCAGCTTGCCGAGCAGTTCACGGTGCCAGGCGCGATAGGCGATCGGCGCCTTCCACAACAGCACCGAAGGCACTACACCGAGGCCCAGGATATACAAGGCAAACTTCAACGAAAGCAGGTCACGCACTTCCGCCACGTTGGTTTCCGCGATATTGCGGAACATGCCCGCGTCAATAAGTACGCCGTACTGGTTCATGAAGTAAGCCACGCCCGCGCCGCTCATGAACAACACGACAAGTATTGGCTTCAATATATAACGGAAGGCGAACAACGTGAGGATCAGGTTGAACGCGAACAGCATCAGCACGGCAAACGCCAGGCTCAGCCAAAGCCCCGGCAAACCGGGCGGCACGACTTGTTCAAGATGCTGCCAGAGGAAGACATTGAAGCCGATCAGCAGGTAAAGGCTGGCCAGCAGCGTGACCCATTCAGTCCGCAGGGATTTGAAGTTGAGCATCAGTGTTCGCAATCAAGAGTGATTATCAGCCCGAGGGCCTGCGCGGCACCGGGGAAACTTGGCTGAACTCTAGAAAGCATGCCATCAATATTTTGTGAAAAAGACGCCAACAAATTCGTGAGCAGGCGCCTTTTCTACATTAAAAGAAGTTCATTCAGCGCTTGTTCAGCCTGGCAGGCGTGCCTTGGCATACGGCTCGCGGTCGATGTCCAGCACTTCCACGCACAGCTGGATATCAAGCCCGGGTTGCTCGGGGATGGCGTCACGCAACACGTCGAGCAGGCTGGTGGACAATTGCGTCTTGACCTCGGGCGAGCGCCCGCTGAGGATGGCCAGGCGCACATGGGCAAAGGCACGCTCGCCGGGCGCAGTGCCCACCCGATAGTGCTTGAAGGCTTCGGCGCGGCTTTTGATATCGGCCTCGTCGGCGAACTGGCCACTTCCGACCAGGGCATGGTTCAGGCGCAGCAGCAGGACGTCGACATTCAGCTCACGCAGGTTGTCGCTGTATTCGAGGTTCAGGTGAGGCATGGCGCAGGTTCCGGGTCACGGGGGAGATGCGACAGCCTACCCCAGTCCCCTACCTGCGCAAAGACGACTATCCTCAAAGGTCAGAACCATCCGCCAACCCCCCGACAGAGGTGAAGAAATGCCAGTTCCGCATGATCTGCTCGCTGACCTGCACGTTACCGCTGATGCATTCCAGGCGCTCATGGACAAGGACCAGACGCTGCACTCACTGCACAAGGAATACAACGCAAAAGACAAAGAGGTGGTCGCTGCCGAAGGCAACGGCACCAACGACGAAACCGTCAACCGCCTGCGCAAGGAGCGCTTGCAGATCAAGGACAAGATCGAACGGATCATTCATCCGCCCAAATCCAGATAGATACCACAGGCCTGCACGGCCCCCTGTAGGAGCGGCCTTGTGTCGCGATGGGCTGCGCAGCAGCCCCGAAAATCTCGACAGAGACATAGATTTTGGGGCTGCTGCGCAGCCCATCGCGACACAAGGCCGCTCCTACAACCGCATCATCACGAGCCAGCAGCCGCAGCCTTCAACGCCCCATCCAGGTCCTCGACCAGGTCACGGTAATCCTCGATCCCCACCGACAACCGCAGCAGGTTCTCGCTGATCCCCATCACGCCCTTCTGCTCCGGGCTCAGCGAGCAGTGCGACATGCTCCAGGAGTGGTTGATCATGCTTTCCACCCCGCCCAGCGAGTCGGCCAGCACGAAGATCTGCAGCGCCTCCACCAGGCGGTTGAGCGCGGCGCGGTCGCCCTTGACCTTCATCGCCACCACCGCCCCGCCACTGCGCATCTGCCGTTTGCACAGCTCATGCTGTGGGTGGCTCTCCAGCCCCGGGTAATACACCTGCTCGATCTGCGCGTGGCTTTCGAGGAAGCGAGCCACCTGCAGGGCATTGGCACACTGGCGCTCCATGCGCACATCCAGGGTCTTCAGACCGCGCAGGGCCAGGTAGCAGTCGAACGGCCCCTGCACCGCGCCAATCGCCATGCTGATGCGGCGCAGGCGCGCCAACAGCGCATCATTGGCAGCTACCACCACGCCACCGGTGAGGTCGGAGTGGCCGCCGATGTACTTGCTGGCCGAGTGCATCACCAGGTCCACGCCCAAGGTGATCGGGCGCTGGTTCCACGGCGAGCAGAAGGTGTTGTCGATGCAGGTGAGGATGCCCCGCGACTTGGCCAGGTCGCACACCGCCTTGATGTCGACCAGGTGCAGCAACGGGTTGGTCGGCGACTCGATCCAGATCAGCTGGGTTTCCGGCTTGATGGCGGCGGCCACCGCCTCGAGGTCGTTGAGGTCGACGTAGGTGGTGGTCAGGCCCGAGGTGCGGCTGCGGTAGTCTTCCATGATGCGGAAGGTGCCGCCGTACACGCCGTTCATCACCACCACGTGGGCATCCTTGGGCAGCAGCTCCAGCACGGTGGCGGTGGCGTTCACACCCGAGGCGCAGGCGACCGCGCCAACGCCCTCTTCCAGGGCGGCGACACAGGTTTCATAGGCATGCCGGGTGGGGTTGCCGACGCGGCTGTAGGAGTATTCCGGCTTGTCGTCCAGGCTGCGTTTGGTGAACGAGCTGGCGGTGACGATCGCCGGGAAAATAGCGTTATCGGCGACGCTGAACTGCTCACCGGCGTGAATGGTACGGGTGGCGAAATTGCGCGGCTTGTCGGACATGGTCAGGCCCATTGGCAGAGTGAAAGCTGCAACTATCGCACAACCCAAATCTTCTGGCCTTGGGGTAATCTGTGAAATATTTTTCTCCACGGCCCACGCGCGATATGGACAGCTTCGACCAGCACATTCTCACCCTGCTTCAGCGCGACGCCTCGATCTCGCTCAAGGACCTGGCCGAGGCCGTAAACCTGTCTACCACGCCGTGCTGGAAGCGGGTCAAGCGCCTGGAGGAAGACGGCTACATTGTCGGCCGTGTCGCCCTGCTCGACCCGGAACGGCTGGGGTTGGGGCTGACGGTGTTCGTCCAGCTCAAGACCCAGCGCCACGACAGCGCCTGGCTGGAGCAGTTTGCCGCGACCGTGACCGGGTTCGAGGAAGTGATGGAGTTCTACCGCATGTCGGGGGACTGGGATTACATGCTGCGGGTGGTGGTGGGGGATATTGCGGCGTATGACCGGTTTTACAAAAAGCTGATCACCAGTACTGATGGGCTGTCGAACATCACTTCCAGTTTTGCCATGGAGCAGATGAAGTACACCACGGCTTACCCGGTGCATCGTTCCTGATCGGTGCTGGATTCTTCGCGGGCTTGCCCGCTCCCACAGGAGTACCACAGGTGCTGAAAACTGTGGGGTCCCTGTGGGAGCGGGCAAGCCCGCGAAGAGGCCAGCACAGGCAACCGATCAATCCGCGGCCAGCACCGCCGCAATCCGGTTCCCGGCCTTGGCTTTCTCGACCTTGATCGCCACGAACTTCGAGGTCGGGGTATAGGTCCCCTCGCCATAGCTTTCCAGCGGCACCAGCGGGTTGGTCTCCGGGTAATAGGCCGCCGCCTGCCCCTCGGGCACGTCATACGCCACCAGGCGGAAGCCCGACACCCGCCGCTCCACGCCATCCTCCCACAGCGACACCAGGTCCACATGCTCGCCCGGCTCGAAGCCCATCCGGCGGATGTCCACCTCGTTGACGAACACCACTTCACGCAGGCCGAACACCCCGCGATAACGGTCGTCCAGGCCATACAGGGTGGTGTTGTACTGGTCGTGCGAGCGCAGGGTCTGCAGGATCAGGTCGGGCTTGTCGCCGCGCGCCAGCACCTTGGCATTCACCAGTTGCTCCGGCAGCTGGTGCGGGCTGAAGCGCGCCTTGCCTGTGGCCGTGCGCCAGGTACGGTCGGCGGCGTTGTTGCCCAGGTGGAAGCCGCCCGGGTGCTGCAGGCGCTCGTTGAAATCGGTAAAGCCGGGGATCACATCGGCAATCATGCTGCGGATACGGCCATAGTCGGCAACTGCGTATTCCCAGTCGATCGGCTGCTTGCCCAGGGTCGCCTGGGCCATGCCGGCGATGATCCACGGCTCCGAGCGCAGGTGCGGCGAGCGCGGGCGCAGCTGGCCGTGGGAGATGTGCACCATGCTGAAGGTGTCCTCCACGGTCACGCCTTGCGGCCCGCTGGCCTGCATGTCGATTTCGGTACGGCCCAGGCACGGCAGGATCAACGCATCGCGGCCGGTGACCAGGTGCGAGCGGTTGAGCTTGGTGGAAATCTGCACGGTCAGCGCGCAATTGCGCATGGCCGCATGGGTGCGCGGCGTATCCGGCGTGGCCTGGGCAAAGTTGCCACCCAGGCCGATGAACACCTTGGCCCGCCCCTCTTCCATGGCCTTGATCGCCAGCACCGCGTTGTGCCCGTGGGCACGCGGCACGCGGAACTGGAAGCGTTTTTCGATGGCATCGAGCAGCGCCGCCCCGGGCTTCTCGTCGATGCCCATGGTGCGGTCGCCCTGCACGTTGCTGTGGCCACGCACCGGTGACAGGCCGGCGCCGGGCTTGCCGACGTTGCCGCGCAGCAGCTGCAGGTTGACGATTTCCTGAACGGTCGGCACCGAGTGGCGGTGCTGGGTGACGCCCATGGCCCAGCACATGATCACCCGTTCGGCCTTGCGGTACATGCGCGCGGCCAGTTCGATCTCGGCCTGGGTCAGGCCCGATTGCTCGACGATGTGCGCCCAGGGCGTGGCATCCACGGTTTCCAGGTATGCGTCGATGCCACTGGTGTGCTCGGCGATGAAGGCATGGTCGAACACCGCCGGTTCACCATTGGCCTGGGCTTCGCGTTCCCACTGCAGCAGGTACTTGGCAATGCCGCGCATCACTGCCATGTCGCCGCCCAGGGCCGGGCGGAAGTAGGCCGTGTTGGTTGGTTCGGAGCCATTGCTGAGCATCTCGAACGGGTGCTGCGGGTGCTGGAAGCGCTCCAGGCCGCGCTCCTTGAGCGGGTTGAAGCAGACCACCTGGGCACCACGCTTCACCGCTTCACGCAGCGGCTCGAGCATGCGCGGGTGGTTGGTGCCGGGGTTCTGGCCGATGACGAAGATGGCGTCGGCCAGCTCCAGGTCGTGGAACACCACGGTGCCCTTGCCCACGCCGAGGGTTTCCGACATGCCCACGCCGCTGGCTTCATGGCACATGTTCGAGCAGTCGGGGAAGTTGTTGGTGCCGTAGGCGCGGACGAACAGCTGGTAGAGGAACGCCGCCTCGTTGCTGGCCCGGCCCGAGGTGTAGAACTCGGCCTGGTCGGGCGATTCGAGTGCGCGCAAGTGTTGGGCAACCAGCGCGAAGGCTTCTTCCCAGCTGGTTTCCACATAGTGGTCGGTGGCCGCGTCGTAGCGCATCGGGTGGGTCAGGCGGCCCTGGTACTCCAGCCAGTAGTCGGTCTGCTCGGCCAGGGCGCTGACGCTGTACCTGGCGAAGAATGCCGGGTCCACCGAGCGGCCGGTGGCTTCCCAGTTGACTGCCTTGGCGCCGTTCTCGCAGAACTTGACCATGTCGTTTTCCGGCGACTCGCCCCAGGCGCAGCCGGGGCAGTCGAAGCCGCCGTTCTGGTTGGTCTTGAGCATGGCCCGCAGGTTCTTGAAGGCATTTTCGCTGCCCAGCCAGCTCTTGGTTACGCTCTTGAGCGCCCCCCAGCCGGCGGCGGCGCCCTTGTAGTCCCTGATGTGTTGGTCCTGGCTCATGCGATGAATCCTCACGCTTCGATGCTTTTTTTCAGCCTATGGAGCGTGGGGTAGAGCCGTCCAATCGAAAGATCTTACGGGGTGATAGGTGGTATCGATCATGGGTTGGAACCGCGCCAGGGCCTTCGCGGGTGAACCCGCTCCCACAGGGCCACCACAGGTTTCGAGCCCTGCGCTTTACCTGTGGGAGCGGGTTTACCCGCGAATTGGGCGACGCGGTCAACACTTTGAAATACGTGGCCTGCAGCCATGATAGAGGCCATCGATCAATCGGTCGGACAAAGCAATTTGACGGCCCTGCGCCCAAGTTATAGCTTGAATCGAGTCCCTACCCATTCGAGCGCGAACGTGGAACAGAACAGCCGGGCCCTGATCGACGGCTTCAACCGGAAAATCGACTACCTGCGGATGTCGGTCACCGACCGCTGCGACTTCCGTTGCGTGTACTGCATGGCCGAAGACATGCAGTTCCTGCCGCGCCAGCAAATCCTCAGCCTCGAGGAACTGTTCCAGGTGGCCGAGCGCTTCGTCGCCCTCGGCACCCGCAAGATCCGCCTGACCGGCGGCGAGCCGCTGGTGCGCCAGGGCATCGTCGACCTGTGCGGGCGCATCGCCGCCCTGCCCGGCCTGCGCGAATTGTGCCTGACCAGCAACGGCTCGCAACTCGGGCGCCTGGCCCAGCCGCTGTTCGACGCCGGTGTCACGCGCCTGAACATCAGCCTCGACAGCCTGGACGCCGAGCGCTTCAAGCAACTGACCCGCACCGGCGACCTGCACCAGGTCATCGCTGGCATCGACGCCGCCCGCCAGGCCGGCTTCAAGCGCACCAAGCTCAACTGCGTGGTCCTCAAGGGCCGCAACGATCATGAACTGGTCGACCTGGTGCGCTTTGCCATCGACCGCGAGCTGGACATCACCTTCATCGAAGAAATGCCCTTGGGCGTGATCAGCGAACATGAACGCGGCGAGTCGTTCTGCTCCAGCGATGAAGTACGTGCGCTGCTGGCCGAGCAGTTCACCCTGGTCGAATCGACCGAGTCGTCCCAGGGCCCGGCCCGCTACTGGCGCCTGGCCGAAGCCGCCAACACTCGGGTCGGCTTCATTTCGCCACACAGCCACAACTTCTGCGCCACCTGCAACCGCGTGCGCCTCACCGTCGAAGGCCGCCTGCTGCTGTGCCTGGGCAATGAACACTCGGTGGACCTGAAGCAGGTGCTGCGCGCCCACCCCGGCAACCCCGAACGCCTGGAAAAGGCCATTCGTGACTCGCTGCACCTCAAGCCCTACCGCCATCATTTCGAAGTCGGTGGCGACGTGCAGATCCTGCGCTTCATGAACATGACCGGCGGCTAGGCAGCCGTCTCTGGATTTCCATGATCGTCCACCCCACCCCCGATGTGCTGCGTGTGCTGTTCACCCTCAAGGGTTCGATCGTCAAACGCATTGCCCTGCGCTGCCTGACGGTCACCCTGCTGGCCGCGCTGATCGTGTTGGTCGAGCGGCATTTCCCGGCGTTTTTCTACCCGGTCAGCGCCACCCCGTTCACCTTGCTGGGCCTGTCGCTGTCGATTTTCATGAGTTTTCGCAACAACGCCTGCTATGACCGCTGGTGGGAGGGGCGCAAGGCCTGGGGCAAGCTGATCATCGAAACCCGTTCGTTCGTGCGCGAAAGCCTGGTAATTACCGACGAAACCCTGCGTGCCGAACTGTTGCGCAGCCTGTGCGGCTTTGCCCATGCGCTGAATGCACGGCTGCGCAGCGAGGACGAACTGGCCGCCGCCCGGCCCTGGCTGGCCCGGCCCGAAGCGATCAGCCCGCACAACGTGTGCGACGCCATCCTGCGCGAAATCGGCGGGCACTGCTCGCGGTTGGCCGAACAGCAGCAGATCAGTGACTGGCGCTACAGCCTGCTGGAGCAGCGGCTGGTGGGCCTGACCGAAGTGCAGGCCACCTGCGAGCGGATCAAGGGCACACCGTTGCCGTTCCCCTACACGCTGTTGCTGCACCGCACTATCTACATCTTCTGCCTGCTGCTGCCGTTTGCCCTGGCCGAGCCGCTGGGCTGGCTGGCGCCGCTGTTCACCACCATCGTGGGGTACACATTCTTCGGGCTGGACGCGATTGGCAACGAACTGGAAGACCCGTTCGGGCGCGATGAGAACGACCTGCCGACCGATGCCATGGTGCGGACCGTGGAGCGCGATGTGCTGGCGGGGTTGGGGGAACAACAGCTACCGCCGGCGTTGTTGCCGGTGGACCATGTATTGAGCTGACTGAATGCAGTGGCCTGTGCCGGCCCTTTCGCGGGTAAACCCGCTCCCACAGGGACCCCACAGGTTTCGAACCCTGCGCGGTACCTGTGGGAGCGGGTTTACCCGCGAAGAGGCCGGTACAGGAGAAAACTCAGCCCCGGCTTGCACAGGCCTCGATCGGCTTCAGGTGCTTGACGAAGTTGCACGGCCGGTGCCGCGCATCCAGTTGCTCGGCCAGGATGCCCTCCCACGCCGTACGGCAGGCCCCGGTGGAGCCCGGCAGGCAGCACACCAACGTGCGGTTGGACAGCCCGGCCAGCGCCCGGCTCTGCACGGTCGAGGTGCCGATATCGAGAATCGACAGGGCCCGGAACAGTTCGCCAAAGCCATCGATGCGCTTGTCCAGCAGGCACTCGACCGCTTCCGGCGTGCTGTCACGCCCGGTAAAACCGGTACCGCCGGTGATCAGCACCACCTGCACCTGCTCGTCGGCAATCCAGGTGGCGACCTGGGCGCGGATCTTGTAAAGGTCGTCCTTGAGCAACGCCCGCGCCACCAGGCGGTGGCCGATCTCCACCGAGCGGCTGGCCAGCAGCTCACCGGAGGTGTCGTTGTCGTAGGTACGGGTGTCGCTGACAGTCAGCACGGCGATGTTGAGCGGTACGAAGACCGCGTCGGGTTGGACGCGCACGGTGGGGCTCCTCGAGTGGCAGTGCCGCCACGCTAGAGGCATGGCCCGGGGTCGTCCAATCGATATGGCGTACCGACTGATCAATGACATCTATCGCAGACGTGGGTTAAGGTCTGCATAACCCGACATCAGGCACTTCCATGGACATCAAGCAGCTCAAATTCCTCATCGCGCTCGACCAGACACGCCACTTCGGCCAGGCGGCGGCGCTATGCCATATCACCCAGCCGACGCTGTCCATGCGCCTGCGCAACCTGGAGGACGAGCTGGACCTGGTGCTGGTCAAGCGCGGCCAGCGCTTCGAAGGTTTCACCGAGGCCGGCGAGCGCATCCTGGCCTGGGCCCGAACGCTGCTCGCCGCCCACGACGGCCTGCAGGCCGAGGCCGCCAGCTGCCGCGGCCAGGTGGTCGGCAGCCTGCGCCTGGGCACGGTGCCGCTGGCCAGTTTCAACCCCATGCACCTGCTGCTGCCGCTGCGTGAAAAATACCCCGAGCTGCACTTCCAGATCAGCTCGCTCAGCTCGGAACAGGTCATCGACGGGCTCAGCCGCAACCAGCTCGACCTGGGGATCTGCTACCTGGACCAGGTCAACACCAGCTTCTTCGAAGTGATCGAACTTGGCACCACCACCATGGGCCTGCTGCACGATACCCGGCACTTCAAGTTCACCAGCGACACCTTGCGCTGGGACGAGCTGGGCGACATTCCGCTGGGCCTGCTGAGCAAGGGCATGCACTACCGCCAGTCGCTGGACCTGAGTTTCCGCAGCCGTGGCCTGGAGCCGAATGCGGTACTGGAAAGCGACTCGAGCTTCCAGCTGATCCAGGCCATCAACACCGGCATGTGCTGCGCGGTCATGCCGCTGGGCTGCGGCTTGGAAGACCTGAGCGAGCACCTGCGCATCCTGCCGGTGGCCGACGCCGCCATCCACAGCCCTGTCGGCCTGCTGCTACGCCGCAGCGAACCGCGTTCGGCAATTGCCGAGCAGTGCTTCGATGAGGCGCGGGCGCTGTTTCAGGCCAACTGATCGCTGGTTGCCTGGCGGTACTGGCGCGGGGTGAAGCCGGTCAGTTGCTTGAACTGGCGGCTGAAGGCGCTGTGGTCGGTATAGCCGCAGCACATCGCCACTTCAGTGATCGGCAGTTCCGAATGCAGCAAACGGTGGGCGTGCTCCAGGCGCGCCTTGTGGATCATCTGCCGTGGCGTGAGGTGGAACACCCGCTTGCAGTAGCGCTCCAGCTGGGCCACGGAAATGCCGGCGATACGGGTCAGCTCGCCCATGCTGATCGGCTGGTGGAAATGCCGACGGATATGCTCGTCCACCGCCGCCAGGCGCTGGTAGGCGGGGTGGCTGTCGGCGGCTGACTGCAAGTCGACCGAGATGCCGACCAGGCCGATGATCTCGCCGGCCTGGTTGTACAGCGGGCGCTTGTGGGTCAGGCACCAGCCAGGCTCGCGGCTGCCGTACAGGTGCAGCTCCAGCTGGTCTTCCAGCACCAGGCCTTCCTTGAGAACGCGACGGTCCTGCTCGGTGTAGCCGGGGCCCAGCTGTGCCGGGAACACTTCGGCACTGGTCTTGCCCAGCAGCGGTTGCAGGCGCTTGAGGCCACAGCGCTGGACCAGGGTGTTGTTGGCCAGCACATAGCGGGCGGCCGGGTCCTTGATGAAGATCGCGGCGTTGGGGATGGCGTCGAGAATCGGCAGCAGCAGGGACACACCGGCGAGCAGGGCCTCGAGGTTGGCGGGGCGGTGCTGGTCGAGGGACTGGTACAGGGTTGCCAGGGGGGGGTCGGTCATCTGTCGGTTCTCTGTTGGCTGTGCCGGCCCTTTCGCGGGTAAACCCGCTCCCACAGGTATCTGCGCAGCCCTCGAAAGCTGCGCAGATACCTGTGGGAGCGGGTTTACCCGCGAAGAGGCCGGCACAGCGAGTAAATGTCTACAACCCTTATGCGGTATGGCTTACAGCCTATCCACCGCCCTTCCCTGCCACCACTGTTTTTTTGCAACTGTGCCGATTTCGTCATCCCCCCTGCAGAAAACCATCAAGAACCGCCGCCCCGATCGGTCCACTCTATGCCCCACGCAAGCCGCCCCAAGTCCTACAAGAGCGCGGCCCAAAAAGCCGCATCTCGTGACATCAGACCTGCCTATCCAATAACCAACAAAAAGGCGAACCCATGTCAGGCAAATTCAAAAAACAGTTGTCATTGCTGGACCTCACCTTCATCGGCCTAGGCGCCATCTTCGGCTCCGGCTGGCTGTTCGCCGCCAGCCACGTCTCGGCCATCGCCGGCCCGGCCGGCATCCTGTCCTGGTTCCTTGGCGGCTTCGCCGTACTGTTGCTGGGCATCGTCTATTGCGAACTGGGCGCCGCCCTGCCGCGTGCCGGGGGCGTGGTGCGCTACCCGGTGTACTCCCACGGCCCGCTGCTGGGCTACTTGATGGGTTTCATCACCCTCATCGCCTTTTCCAGCCTGATCGCCATCGAAGTGGTCGCTTCGCGCCAATACGCCGCCGCCTGGTTCCCCGGGCTGACCAAGGCCGGCTCCAGCGACCCGACCGTGCTCGGCTGGCTGGTGCAGTTCGCCCTGCTGGGGCTGTTCTTCTTCCTCAACTACCGCAGCGTGAAAACCTTCGCCAAGGCCAACAACCTGGTCAGTGTGTTCAAGTTCATCGTGCCGCTGCTGGTGATCGGCGTGCTGTTCACCTTCTTCAAGCCGGAAAACTTCGAGGTCCAGGGCTTTGCCCCGTTCGGTCTGTCCGGCGTTGAAATGGCGGTATCGGCCGGTGGCATCATCTTCGCCTACCTGGGCCTGACGCCGATCATTTCGGTGGCCAGCGAGGTGAAGAACCCGCAACGCACCATCCCCATCGCGCTGATCCTCTCGGTACTGCTGTCCACCGCGATCTACGCCCTGCTGCAACTGGCCTTCCTCGGCAGCGTGCCGACCGGAATGCTGAGCAACGGCTGGGCCGCAGTGACCAAGGAACTGGCCCTGCCCTACCGCGACATCGCCCTGGCCCTGGGTGTGGGCTGGCTGGCCTACCTGGTGGTGGCCGACGCGGTGATCTCGCCCAGCGGCTGCGGCAACATCTACATGAACGCCACCCCGCGCGTGGTCTATGGCTGGGCGCAGACCGGCACCTTCTTCAAGTACTTCACCCGTATCGACGCCGAGTCCGGCATCCCGCGCCCGGCGCTGTGGCTGACCTTTGGCCTGTCGGTGTTCTGGACCCTGCCGTTCCCGTCCTGGGAAGCGCTGATCAACGTGGTTTCCGCCGCCCTGGTACTGAGCTACGCCGTGGCCCCGGTCACCGTCGCCGCCCTGCGCCGCAACGCCCCCGACATGCCGCGCCCGTTCCGGGTCAAGGGCATGGGCGTGCTCGGCCCGCTGTCGTTCATCATCGCCGCGCTGATCGTGTACTGGTCGGGCTGGAAGACCGTGTCGTGGCTGCTGGCCCTGCAGATCGTGATGTTCGTGCTGTACCTGCTGTGCGGCCGCTTCGTGCCGACCCAGCACCTGTCGCTGGCCCAGCAAGTGCGCTCGTCGGCATGGCTGATCGGCTTCTACGCGGTGACCATCCTGTTGTCGTGGCTGGGCAGCTTCGGCGGCCTGGGAGTACTCGGCCACCCGTTCGACACCGTGGTCGTGGCCGCTTGTGCGCTGGGCATCTACTACTGGGGCGCTGCCACCGGCGTGCCTGCCCACCTGGTGCGCCTGGAAGGTGAGGACGAAAGCGAAGCCAGCCATGAACCTCTGGTAGGCCAGCGCCCGGCTGCACTGGCTCCGTAACGGCTACTGGCCCTATCGCCGGCAAGCCGGCTCCCACAGGGGCCGCGCTGCCCCAGAGGCCGATGCAATACCTGTGGGAGCTGGCTTGCCGGCGATGAGGCCCGCACAAACAGCACAAGACTTGGCTGATCAAAGAATGGACAAGCTCATGAAACAGATTCACGTCATCGACTCGCACACCGGCGGGGAACCGACCCGCCTGGTGATGAAAGGCTTCCCGCAACTGCATGGCCGCAGCATGGCCGAGCAGCGCGACGAGCTGCGCGAGCTGCACGACCAGTGGCGCCGTGCCTGCCTGCTGGAACCACGTGGCAACGATGTGCTGGTCGGTGCGCTGTACTGCCCACCGGTATCGGCCGACGCCACTTGCGGGGTGATCTTCTTCAACAACGCTGGCTACCTGAACATGTGCGGCCACGGCACCATCGGCCTGGTCGCCTCGCTGCAGCACCTGGGCCTGATCGCACCGGGCGTGCACAAGATCGACACCCCGGTCGGCCAGGTCAGCGCCACCCTGCATGAAGACGGCGCCATAACCGTCGGCAACGTGCCGTCCTACCGCTACCGCCGGCAGGTACTGGTGGACGTGCCCGGCCATGGCCTGGTGCGCGGCGACATCGCCTGGGGCGGCAACTGGTTTTTCCTCGTCTCCGAACACGGCCAGCGCATCGAGCTGGGCAACCGCGAGGCGCTGACCGAGTACACCTGGGCGATGCTCAAGGCCCTCGAAGCCCAGGGCATCACCGGTGAAAACGGTGCCCCCATCGACCACGTCGAACTGTTCGCCGACGACGCCAACGCCGACAGCCGCAACTTCGTGATGTGCCCCGGCAAGGCCTACGACCGCTCGCCCTGCGGCACAGGCACCAGCGCCAAGCTGGCCTGCCTGGCCGCCGACGGCAAGCTCGACGAAGGCCAGACATGGGTACAGGCCAGTATCACCGGCAGCCAGTTCCAGGGCCGCTACGAGCGCGACGGCAAACGCATTCGCCCGTTCATCACCGGCCGCGCCTACATGACCGCCGACAGCACCCTGCTGATCGACGAACAGGACCCGTTCGCCTGGGGCATCTGACCCCGGCTTTTTCCAAAAAATCGAATATCGCGAGGAGTGACAACAATGACCAACAACATCTTCACCGGCACCATGCCCGCCCTGATGACCCCCTGCACCGCCGAGCGCAAGCCGGACTTCGACGCCCTGGTGCGCAAGGGCCGCGAGCTGATCGAGGCCGGCATGAGCGCCGTGGTGTACTGCGGCTCGATGGGCGACTGGCCGCTGCTGACCGAAGCCGAGCGCCAGGAAGGCGTGGCGCGCCTGGTGGCCGCCGGCATCCCGACCATCGTCGGTACCGGCGCGGTGAACACCCGTGAAGCAGTATCCCACGCCGCCCACGCGGCCAAGGTTGGCGCCGCCGGCCTCATGGTCATCCCTCGCGTGCTCAGCCGCGGCGCCTCGCTGATTGCCCAGAAGCACCACTTCTCGGCCATTCTGGCAGCCGCGCCGAAGCTGCCGGCGGTGATCTACAACAGCCCGTACTACGGCTTCGCCACCCGCGCCGACCTGTTCTTCGAACTGCGCAGCGAGTTCCCCAACCTGATCGGCTTCAAGGAGTTCGGCGGCGGTGCCGACCTGCGCTACGCCGCCGAGCACATCACCTCCAAGGATGACGATGTGACCCTGATGGTCGGCGTCGACACCCAGGTGGTGCATGGCTTCGTCAACTGCAACGCCACCGGCGCCATCACCGGCATCGGCAACGCTCTGCCGCGTGAGGTGCTGCACCTGGTGAGCCTGAGCAAGCAGGCGGCCAAGGGTGATGCCAAGGCCCGCCGCCTGGCGCGTGAGCTGGAGGCGGCGCTGGCGGTGCTGTCGTCGTTCGATGAAGGCTGCGACCTGGTGCTCTACTACAAGCACCTGATGGTGCTGAACGGTGACAGCGAATACAGCCTGCACTTCAACGAGACCGACGTGCTGACCGACGCCCAGCGCAACTATGCCGAACAGCAGTACGCGCTGTTCCGCAGCTGGTACGCCAGCTGGTCGGCTGAGCAGAACCTGGCCTGATCACCTGATTCCAGGCCGAGCCGCAGCCCCTGTGGGAGCGGGTTCACCCGCGAACACCGGCGAAGCCGGTGCCAGGCACCGAGTCGCCTGCTTCGCGGGTAAACCCGCTCCCACAAGGGCCGCGGTCTCCCTTGATATTGATTCCAAAGGAGGCTCCATGACCCTCACAGGCAACCTGCTGATCGGCCAGACGCCGGTAACCGGCAGCCGCGAAGCCATCCGTGCCATCGACCCGGCCACCGGCCAGGCGCTGGAACCGGCCTACCTCGGCGGCACCGGCGAACACGTGGCCCAGGCCTGCGCCCTGGCCTGGGCGGCGTTCGATGCCTACCGCGAAACCTCGCTCGAGCAACGGGCACAATTCCTCGAAACCATCGCCACGCAGATCGAAGCGCTGGGCGATGCCCTGATCGATCGCGCCGTGGCCGAAAGCGGCCTGCCCAAGGCGCGCATCCAGGGCGAACGTGGCCGCACCTGCACCCAGCTGCGCACCTTCGCCCGTGTGGTGCGGGCCGGCGAATGGCTGGATGTGCGGGTCGACAACGCCCTGCCCGAGCGCCAGCCCCTGCCGCGTGCCGACCTGCGCCAGCGCCAGGTGGCCCTGGGGCCGGTGGCGGTATTCGGCGCCAGCAATTTCCCATTGGCCTTCTCGGTGGCCGGTGGCGACACCGCCTCGGCCCTGGCCGCCGGTTGCCCGGTGGTGGTCAAGGCCCACGGCGCCCACCCGGGCACCAGCGAGCTGGTCGGCCAGGCAGTGGCAAAGGCCGTGAAGCAGTGCGGCTTGCCGGCCGGTGTGTTTTCGCTGTTGTACGGCTCCGGTCGTGAAGTGGGCATTGCGCTGGTCAGCGACCCGCGCATCAAGGCCGTTGGCTTTACCGGCTCGCGCAGCGGTGGCATTGCGCTGTGCCAGGCGGCCCAGGCCCGCCCGGAGCCGATCCCGGTGTACGCCGAAATGAGCTCGATCAACCCGGTGTTCCTGTTCGACACCGCCCTGCAGACCCGCGCCGAGGCGTTGGCACAAGGCTTCGTCGCCTCGCTGACCCAGGGTGCCGGCCAGTTCTGCACCAACCCCGGCCTGGTGATTGCCCGCCAGGGGCCGGCGTTGCAGCGTTTCATCGACGCCGCCAGCGAACACGTACGCCAGGCTGCGGCGCAGACCATGCTTACCCCGAGCATCTTTAGTGCCTACCAGGCCGGTGTCGGCGCCCTGGCCGCAAACGCCAATGCCCAGGCCGCCGCCAGTGGCCAGGCCGGGCAAGGCCCCAACCAGTGCCAGGCGCAGCTGTTCGTGACCCAGGCCGAAGCGTTCCTCGCCGACCCGGCGTTGCAGGCCGAAGTCTTCGGCGCGGCGTCGCTGGTGGTGGCCTGCGCCAACGATGAGCAAGTGCGCCAGGTGGCCGAGCATCTGGAAGGCCAACTGACCGCCACCCTGCAACTGGACGAAGCCGACATCGCCAGCGCCCGCGCGCTGCTGCCGACCCTTGAGCGCAAGGCTGGCCGCATCCTGGTCAATGGCTGGCCGACCGGTGTAGAGGTATGCGACGCGATGGTCCACGGCGGGCCGTTCCCGGCCACCTCCGATGCCCGCACCACTTCGGTGGGCACGGCGGCGATCCTGCGCTTCCTGCGCCCGGTGTGCTACCAGGACTTCCCCGATGCCCTGCTGCCGCAGGCGCTGAAACACGGCAACCCGCTGCAACTGCGGCGCCTGCTCGACGGTAAACGGGAAGGCTGAGCATGGTCGAAACCGCTGAAACCGATATCGCCGTGGTCGGCGCCGGCATTGTCGGCGTCGCCTGTGCCCTGCAACTGGCCCGCCAGGGCCGCCGGGTAACCCTGGTGGACCGCCAGGCACCCGGCCAGGGCGCGTCCTACGGCAACGCCGGGCACCTGGCCACCGAGCAGGTATTCCCGATTGCCGACCTGTCGATTCTCAAACGCCTGCCGCGCATGCTGCTGGACCCGATGGGCCCGCTGCGCCTGGACTGGAAGTACCTGCCCAAGGCCATGCCGTGGTTCACCCGCCTGCTGCTCAACCTGCGCCCGGGCCCGTTTCAGCGCAGCGTGGCCGGCATCCGCACGTTGAACGAAGGCAGCCTGGGTGCCTGGCAGCGGCTGCTGGGTTCGATCGGGCGCAGCGAGCTGTTCCAGGAAGATGGCTCGTTGCTGGTGTTCGAGCGGCCGGAGTCGCACCAGACCCTGGAGGCCTTGCGCGCACGCATGCAACAGCAGGCGGTGCCGGTGGACTTCTGGTCGGCCGACACCGTGCGCGAGGCGGCGCCGCAACTGAGCCCGTCGTTGCAGGGTGGGCTGTTCTTCCCACGTACCGGGCACTTCATCGACCCCTACCGGGTGGTGTGCGAACTGTTCGAAGCGGCCAAGGCCAGTGGCGTGCGCTTTATCCAGGCGCAGGTCGATGGCGGGCAGCTGCACAGCGGTGGGGTCAGCCTGGCCAGCGACCAGGGCACGCTCGAGGCCCGCCAGGTGCTGATCAGTTGTGGCGCGCATTCTGCACGGTTGACCGGCGCGCTGACCGGCAAGCAGGTGCCACTGGACACCGAGCGCGGCTACCACCTGATGTTGCCTGGCGAGCATCAGCGTTTGCCGTTTGCAGTTACATCGCTGGAGCGCAAGTTCATCATGACGCCCATGGCCGAGGGCTTGCGCCTGGCCGGCACGGTGGAATTCGCCGGGCTGGACGCGCCGCCGAGCATGCAGCGGGCGTGGCAGTTGCACCACTTGAGCAAGGGGTTGTTCCGGAGGGACCTGAGTGTTGAGGGAGCGACGCCGTGGATGGGCTTCCGGCCTTCGTTGCCAGATTCGTTACCGGTGATCGACCGGGTGTGTGATGGGCGGGTGCTGTTGGCGTTCGGGCATCAGCACCTGGGGTTGACCCAGGCGGCGGTGACGGCGGAATGGGTGGGGAGGTTGGCTGACAGGGAGAGTGGGGCTGATATGGCGGCTTACCGGTTGGATCGGTTCTAGATTCGTGGGGCCGCTGTGCGGCCCATTCGCCGGCAAGCCAGCTCCCACAGGTACTGCATAGACCTCAAGCCCTGTGCGGTACCTGTGGGAGCTGGCTTGCCGGCGATTGGGCTGCAAAGCAGCCCCTTTCATGCCTCAGCGATAACGCTCGAGCCAGTGCGCATACGGCGCCGGCAAGGTCCAGGAGGCTTTCTCCACGCCCAACTCCTTGGCCGCAAAGTAAGCCCAGTGCGGGTCTGCCAGGTGCGCACGCCCTACCGATACCAGGTCCAGCTGGTTGGCCTGCAGCGCCGCTTCCGCCAGTTGCGGCGTACCAAACCCCCACGCCGAGGTCACCGGCAGCTTCGCCTCACGGCGCACGCGCTCGGCAATCGGCCCCATGAACGCCGGGCCCCATGGGATCTTGGTGTCGGGAATGGTGAAGCCGACACTCACGCTCAGCAGGTCGAGGCCGCCAGCCTTGAAGCGGCGCGCCAGTTCGATCGACTCTTCCAGGGTCTGCTCATCGCGGCCGTCGTATTCCAGCACACCAAAACGCGCGGTCAGTGGCAGGTTCTCTGGCCATACCTCACGCACCGCTGCCAGGGTTTCCAGCAGGAAGCGGCTGCGGTTGTCAAAGCTGCCACCGTAGGCGTCGGTACGCTTGTTGGAGTGTTCGGAGAAGAAACTCTGGCCCAGGTAGCCATGGGCAAAGTGCAGTTCGATCCACTCGAAACCGGCATCGCGCGCACGGCGGGCGGCATCGACGAAGTCCTGCTTGACCCGGGCGATGTCGTCCAGGGTCATCTCGCGCGGCACTTGTGGCAGGTGCGCGCCGAAGGCGATGGCGGACGGGGCGATGGTTTCCCAGCCGCGGGCGTCGTCGGCGGCAATGTGGTCGTCACCTTCCCACGGGCGGTTGGCGCTGGCCTTGCGCCCGGCGTGGGCAATCTGGATACCCGGCACGGAACCGGCGGCCTTGATTGCCTGCACCACCGGCACGAAAGCCTGGGCGTGGGCATCGCTCCAGATACCGGCGCAACCGGGGGTGATGCGCCCTTCCGGTGCCACGGCAGTGGCCTCGACCACCAGCAGGCCGGCACCGCCACGGGCCAGGCCGGCCAGGTGCACGTGGTGCCAGTCGTTGATCATGCCGTCCTCGGCCATGTACTGGCACATCGGCGGAATGGCAATGCGGTTGCGCAGGGTGACGTCCTTGAGGGTATAGGGTTCGAACAAGGCGGACATGAGCAAGCTCCCGGGCTGTCTGATTACGATAGTTCGATCATAATCGAACTATGGCAATTAATGATAGCCCCGTTATCATGACGACCATGCGAGCCTATCAACATCCCAATTCTGAAGACCTGACTCTAGAGCGTGTGCTCTATGCGCTGAGCGACCCGGTGCGCCTTGGCATTGTCCGCCACCTGGCCGGCGTGGCCGAGGCCAGCTGCGGTGAGCTCGATGGCGGGCGGCCGAAGTCGAGCATGTCGCACCACTTCCGCGTGCTGCGTGATGCAGGGTTGGTGCATACACGCAATGTAGGAACCACCCACATGAATTCGCTGCGCCGTGAAGTCATGGAGGGGCGGTTCCCAGGGTTGCTGATTTGCATTTTGCAGCAGCAGTGATGTTTCAACTATCCCGTTTACGCGGTAACGCGCAACTCAAGTCGGGTTAATATGCACGGCCGTAAATCCGGCCACATAGTCACCGGCTAGGTTTTTTCGACTGCCATAACAATATCTCTGCAATTTGTCGATGATTTCAAAATCACCAATCTGACCATATTTATTCTTTTCAGCAGACTCACACGTTTCGTAGTACTTTTCGTCTGATTGAGTACGCACCACTACATAGTCACTCCCATTAATTTTATGGAAGGTTCGATCCTTAGCAATTTGGACCTTGTCACCGTCCATAAAGATCTTGCCCCGCGTAATCGCTAACAGCCCCGTGAGTGGCTCCATACCTGCAAGGCTGTCTTTGCACACCGGAATTGGCGCCTTTTTAATTTCTACCTTGTCGCCAGCCGAGACCTTGGTAACGCTGTAAAAAACGTCATCCTCAAAAACAAGATCACGATTATTCACATGCGACAGTACATCGTCATTGGTGATATCTGCTTGGTAGCTGATATTCTCAGAATTTCTCACATAAACCTTGGGGCTATCCGTCTTACTCAGTCGAAAAATGCGGATAGTGATAGGGTATTCCAGCACATCGCCCATCCCGAGGCCTAACAGAAGAGACTTCGCAACTACCCGCGGCGGTAATTCTTTTAAATCATTCATGTTCAAGCGCTCCATACAAGATGAGCGCTGAATATATCCGCCGCTACTCCACAGAAAAACTAGCAAAAACATCAGTTACCAAAATATTGAAATAGTGCTAACCAATATCCTCTTTGGACAAAGTAAAGCGGCAGGCCCTGCCACCACGCAACATGCACTCTTGATGCTCTACCTCAGCCCCCCCCAATGCCCCGATCAAGGCCAGATCCAACTCGCACACCACGGGGTGCGCCTTGGCCAGGTGATGAAACACGCAATTGTGGGCAACGATCTGCGGCTCGCCCCCCGAGCGGAAGAACACCTGCGCCTCGTACCCGGCATTGTTCATATGCTCGACGATGCGTGCTTCATCCACCACTTGATGCTCCAGGTCCGCCGCCAGCTTGCGCCCCAGCTGGCGCATCAGCGCCAGCAATGCCTCCTGCCCCAGCAAGCCGGCCACTTCCGCAATCAGCAGGTTGGCCAGCAACGGGTACTGCCGCGGGAACAGTTCGCGGGCCTGTTCGGTCAGCTCGTGCAACTGCTCCGGGCGTCGCCCTGTGGGCCGGGTAGCGCCACGCTTGACCAGGCCGTCGCGCTCCAGCGCTGCCAGGTGCTGGCGCACCGCCGTGCGGGTGATGGCCAGGGCCTGCGCCAGGTCGTCGATGCTCATGCCGGCCGGCTGGAGCAGCAACGCATGGAGCAGGTCCTGTTGAGTACGGCCCAGGCCTTCGAGCATCAGAATTTGTCCGGGAACTGTTTGACCAACGCCGCAGCCAGGGCGTCGGACAGGGTCAGGATATGCTCGCGCATCATCGCCCAGGTGCGCGCCTCGCCCACGTAGTCAGCGGCCGCCAGCTGGTCGATCTGGGCCACGTGGTGCCCGCCGTGGGCGCTGAGCAGCGTCAGCAGGGTCGGTTCGGGCAGGTTCGGGTTGGCCTTGGCCAGGAACGCAGCGATGCCCTTGGCATTGCTGGTCAGCTCATTGACCGCGGCTTGCTGGCCTTTTTTGTCCTTGGCCACGGTGGCGTCGCTGTAGTGCTTGATGGCTCCCCAGTGGCCGGCCAGCAGTTTCAGCAACTGATCGGCGGCGGGCTGGCCGTACAGCGGGGCAATGCTGTTGGCGATCCTGGTAGCGTCGGTAACCACCTCCTTGGCAGCGACTTCAGCCTCCTTGGCGTTGCCGGCCTGGTTTGCGACAGCATAGTTGCGCACCCAGAAGATGTGCTCGACCCAAAGGTCGCGCAGGGCCATGCGCGTGGTCATTGCAGCAGATTCGGCGGGTTTGGCGGCGGGGGAGTCGCTGGAGTAGGAGTAGCTTTGGCTCCATGCCGGCTGGGCGCACAGGGCGAGCAGCAGTAAGGCGGCAATCTTGATGTTCATGACGGCACCCTCCTGGAGGGGGATCGACTGACAAGATTAATTTAAGCATCAAAATATGTTTTTATTGGGGCTGAGCTGGGTTTCCGATCAGTGGTTTCCTGAACTGGCCTCTTCGCGGGTAAACCCGCTCCCACAGGGATAGCGCCAAGCCTGTGGCCAGCGCGGTCCCTGTGGGAGCGGGTTTACCCGCGAAAGGGCCGGAACAGGCAACAAAAAAGCCACGAGGTCTCCCCCGTGGCTTCTGTCACAACAATGGCCAATTACAGCGCCATGTCATTCTCAGGCTTGCTCTCGACCGGCTGGCTCGGTGCAACCGTGGTGCCGACGCTTTCGTCGATCACCGGTGGCTTCTCGAGCTGCAGCACTTCAGCGGTGTAGTTCCACTCTTTCTGGGTGGCCGCCGCCGAGTCGTTCAGCTTGGTGCCGTAGCTCGGCACGATCTGCTTGATCTTGGCCTGCCACTCAGGGGTAGCGACCTTCTCCTTGAACACGGTTTCCAGCACGTTCAGCATGATCGGTGCCGCAGTCGAAGCACCTGGCGATGCACCCAGCAGGCCGGCGATGGTGCGGTCTTCGGAAGCGACCACTTCGGTGCCCAGCTTCAGCACGCCGCCCTTCTCGGCATCACGCTTGATGATCTGCACGCGCTGACCGGCCTGCCACAGGCGCCAGTCTTCCTTCTTGGCGTTCGGGAAGTAGGTGCGCAGGGCTTCGAAGCGGTCGTCGTCAGACAGCATCAGCTGGCCAGCGAGGTATTCCACCAGCGGATACTGATCGATGCCGACCTTGGTCATCGGCCACACGTTGTGGGTGGTGGTGCTGCTCAGCAGGTCCAGGTACGAGCCGTTCTTCAGGAACTTGGTCGAGAAGGTGGCGAATGGGCCGAACAGGATCACGCGCTTGCCATCCAGCACGCGGGTGTCCAAGTGCGGAACCGACATGGGTGGCGCACCGGTCGAGGCGATGCCGTAGGCCTTGGCCATGTGCTGCATGGCCACGGTCGGGTTCTCGGTCACCAGGAACGAGCCGCCCACCGGGAAGCCTGCGTATTCCTTGGCTTCAGGAATGCCCGACTTCTGCAGCAGCTTCAGCGCGCCGCCGCCGGCACCGATGAACAGGAACTTGGCGTCAGTGGCCGATTCGCTACCGTCCTTCAGGTTCTTGTACTCGACGTGCCACGAGCCGTCCTTGTTGCGGGTGATGTCCTGCACTTCGCTGGACAGCTTCAGGTCGAAGTTTTCCTGGGTTTTCAGGTGGCCGACAAACTGGCGGGTGATCTCGCCGAAGTTGACGTCGGTGCCGATTGGCGTCCAGGTCACGGCCAGCTTCTGGTTAGGATCGCGGCCTTCCATCATCAGCGGGACCCACTTGGCGATCTGCGCGTGGTCCTCGGAGTACTGCATCGGGCGGAACAGCGGGCTGGCCTGCAGTGCGTCGTAACGCTTCTTCAGGAACTTGATGTTGTCATCGCCCCACACGAAGCTCATGTGCGGCGTGGTGTTGATGAACGAATGCGGGTTCTTCAGCACGCCCTGGCGGACCTGCCACGACCAGAACTGACGGGAGATCTGGAAGGCCTCGTTGATTTCGATGGCCTTGGTGATATTGACGTTGCCGTCCTTGTCTTCCGGGGTGTAGTTCAGCTCGGCCAGCGCGGAGTGGCCGGTACCGGCGTTGTTCCAGCCGTTGGAGCTTTCTTCGGCCACGCCATCCAGGCGCTCGACCATTTCCATCGACCAGCTTGGCTCCAGCTCGTGCAACCACACGGCCAGGGTCGAGCTCATGATGCCGCCGCCGACCAGCAGCACATCTACTTTCTTGGTTTCTGCGGCGTGCGCTTGCATGACGCTTGCAGCGACAGCCAGACCCAGCAAGGTCTTGCCAGCTTTCTTGAACATTGATCGATTCCAGTCAGGAGAACAGGGGGTGGGCCTGTGGCTGGCCCAAGTAAAGCATGTTCTGCAGCGCAGGCTTGTTGTTGATCATTGTTCAGCAGCCAGAGAACCAGAAAACGACTCGGCCTTTTGTCGAATTGACCGACAAGGCTGAATCGTTTTTCCGATTGTAGCTCAAATGCCAGCACAAACAAATTGCCACCCGGAGCGTCAAGGCGACGGGTTGCCTCAGTGGCAGATTGTCACGCGGAAAAACAAAAACCCCCGATCACGTAAATGACCGGGGGCCTTGGATCACGCCGCAAGCGTCGCGATCAGGGTACCGCCAAGATTACTGCTGCTGAGGCAGCTTATCGATCGGGCCGCAGCCACCGATGATCTTGGAGATGGAAACCGAAGGGTGGAACAGGTAGTCGTAGGTGCAGTTTTTCGGCTGGTTGTAAACCTGGCCAGTGCAACCCGACAGCAGGGCAACACCCGAAACGACAGCAACGGCTACGGTAGCCTTGAACAGCTTTTTCATACTAAGTCCTTTAAATGAATCATCTTCGGCCATCATTCTGATGGCGGCGGGATGATACAGAACCTAGGCATTGGATCCAAGTCGCAAAGTGCACTGGCTGGTTGCACGTGTGCAACAACAAGTTGCCCTTGTAGGAAATTTCTCGCACTTCTGAAAATTCAGAGCTTGTTTCCAATTTCCTGGTAGACGGTTGAAAAGCGGGCCGGTGGCGACGATAGTCTTGAGCTCTGCCTACGCACCACCAACAGGAGTTCCCCATGCTCGGCGTCACCGACTACGGCGCGTTCGTCATCGCCTTCATCATCGTCCTGGCCATCCCCGGCCCGGGCAACTTCGCCCTGATCACCGCCACCGGCAAGGGCGGGATCAAGGCCGGCATGGCCGCGACGTGCGGGGTGATCCTGGGTGACCAGGTGCTGCTGTGGCTGGCGGTGGCCGGCGTTGCCACCCTGCTGGCGGCCTACCCTGCCGCCTTCCACGTGGTGCAGTGGGCCGGTGCTGCGTACCTGGCCTACCTGGGCCTGCGCATGCTGCTGAGCAAACCCGGAGGCGCGCCGCGGGCCAGCCGCATGGACAACGGCCAGTACCTGCGCCAGACCATGATGATCACCCTGCTCAACCCCAAGGCGATCATGTTCTACATGGCGTTCTTCCCGCTGTTCGTCGACCCGGTGAAGCACCAGGGGCTGGTGACCTTCGGCTTCCTCGCGGCGACAGTGGCAGTGGTGACCTTCCTGTACGGGTTGATTGCCGTGGTGCTGACGCACCAGTTGGCCGAGCGCATGCGCGCCAATCCGCGGATTGCCAATATGTTCGAGCGGTTGGCGGGGGCTTGCCTGGTGGGGTTCGGCATCAAACTGGCGGCAATGCGCTGAAGGCCCTGGGGGGCGCTTTGCGCCCCTTTCGCGACACAAGGCCGCTCCTACAAGCGATCGCACCAGGCTGGACCTGTGCGCGATCCCCTGTAGGAGCGGCCTTGTGTCGCGATGGGCCGCAAAGCGGCCCCCAGTCCTACAGCTGAAACTCAGAATTATCCCCTTCCTTGTAGGCCATTTCCCAAACATACTGCCAACCCGCTCAAACTGTTGCGACGGATTAGGTCGCGCTCTAGTCTCGGCTTGTCGTTGTCAACTCAACGACCGGCTTTGACAGGCCGACAACTTCTCCGTGCACGTACACCCGTTATGGCGGCAGTACGTGGGGCACCTCGTGTGCGCCGAGTCTCCGGAGTCCTCGGTCTGTCAACCCGCGTACCGCTGCCACCCTCTTGTTTGACAGCAAGTCCGTAGCAGCTCGACTGACTCTGGAGCTAACTATGCGCAAGATGGTCCCCGATCCACCCCACTCCCTCGATTCCACCCAGGCTCTGCAAGACACGCTGGTCCAGTCCTCAGAGTACGTACTCTGCGCCCTGTTCGTGGCCCGCCAATCCGTGCAACTCAAACCCACGGCCCCAAGTTCGATCGTGATGCAAGCCGTGATCCATGAAATGGAGGCGGTACAGGGCCTGGTCGAGTCCGCATTGATGCAATTGCAGATGCAGGCCCATTTACCGGCTGAGCTAAGAACTTTGCACTAGCAGGCCTGGCCTCTTCGCGGGCACGCCCGCGAAGAGGCCGGCACAGACACCCAAGATTCCAGGGAGAAAAACAATGCCCACCGACGACACAAAGCAACCCACCACAGTCGGCAAGACCTGCTTCTACCAAGGCGAAAACAACACCCACCCGCTGTTCCGCATCGAGCCCGGCATTCCCTGCCAGGACGCCCGCGAACAGGCATCCGAACTGATGGGCTACGTCCGCGACCTGATCATCACCGGTTTGATGGATGGCGACCAGAAGCTGATCTGGGCCTCGCATTACCTGAGTGCGATGGCCAAGGCGCTGCTGGATGATGCTGAATTGGGGATGATGAAAAGATGAACGTCGATATGCCAATTCTCGACTTGGATTTGAGCAACACCAAGCGTTTCGAGGCTTCCCGGTTTCTCGATAGCCCCGAAACGATAAATGTATTTCTGCAAGAAGCCATGAAGACTAATGATGTTTACGTTCTGAAGCAAGCGTTGAGAGAAGTCTCAAAGACAACACGCGTGCAGTAGCCGATTACTACCTGTCCCGCAACGAAACAGCCCCGCAGGCCTACAGCTGCGGGGTACCAAATCCCAAGCGCAGTACTTGGAAAGACCACCTCTGCGGGAGCCCAGCAGTGCAAAATCCATTCCCCAGAAATAAGAAGGCCCGAACGTAATGCCGGACCAAGCCAGCACCAGAGGATCGGGCGCGATTGGAGATCAATACTGCCGGATACATCAGTAAGCGCCAAGTACAGCGCTTACGAAAATGTATCAAAATTAAATGCAGAAACGGAAAACCCCACAGATTTGAAACTGAGAGGTTTTTCGATGTGTGGCTGAGAGTTAGAGCCTTACCGCAATAAAATTCTAGCAGGTGCTGCTTCGAGACTCCGCATCCCAATTCAACTCCTTCAGTCGATGCCAAGCTCTTTCTAGGTGAGAGGGCTTTAGATAAGCTCTCTTCCGCTCGCTCCAGCCATGTACCGCCTTGACTGCCTGTTCAGGATCATCTTTGGCTCCAGGGGCATTACACATAACCCAATGAACGGTGCTAAGTAGCTCCATTCCATACGGATCTTCAAACCCATCAATTAACTCGGCAACCCTTTCCATTCGATGCATAGTTTCGACATCTTCGCACAAAAACTGCTCCGCTTCTTCGATAGAGCCCGCCTTCAGCTCCAACGGTTTGGTGGGGTCGTCCTGACCGTCTCCGTAGCCATGGATAAAGTGACCGTCTAGTTTTATCAGTACTTGCCTGAGATTCTTAGCATATGGGCCAAACTGCTTGGCCTCAAACTGCAGCCGAAGAGGCTTGCCACTTTCCTGCAAGAAATACATCAGCTTATGAACTTCTAACAAACTGACAAATGGATCCAGAAGCCCTTTGAGATAGCGGTCCATTAAAAGAATCAGTGCGGCACGACCGTCAGTCATTTTGGGACGCTCTGTTCTATTTGGCATTTCTTTTGCTACAGGTGCACCAGACGGAGGGTACAGCAGCACCTCAACATCTGGCAAAACTGAAAATGCCTCTTCAATTGCGGGCTGAACCTCTTCCCATTTTAGGCCACCCAACCCGCAACCAAGTGGAGGAATTGCAATAGACTTAATATGCAATTCATTCACCTTACGAACTAAATCATCAAGGCCGCTTTGAATATTCTCAAGTTTACTTTTTGACTTCCAATGCCCTTTGGTTGGAAAGTTTATAATCCAACGCGGACCTCCAACCAACCCGCCAAGATCAAAGATATGAACTTTACCCAGCCGAACGGCATCATTTTTGCAAGCATCCTGATAGCTTTTGAACATGCTAGGAAACGCCTGCTTGAATTGCAACGCGATACCTTTACCCATGACACCTTCCGTGTTCACGGTATTCACTAACGCTTCAGTAGGTGCTGTTAGAAGGTTGCCTTTGCTAAGCTTGATCATTTTAGAAGTACCAGTCATTTTTGACTCTCACCTCAGGCTGATGCGTCGAATTGCGCACGATCTCTTGCACTCTCTCAACCGCCGCCTGATTGTAGCAGCCAATGAAATGGATACCCTGCCAAGGGAACTGCTCCGCCACCAAGAATTCTGACTGTTTTTGGTGCCGTTTTTCTCCCCAATACTTGGCATTGATTGTGGACCAATCCAAGTCAGCTAGCTTACTAATATCGTTATAAAAATCCGTATGGTAAGCGCCAGCGTTGCCGTCGCTGAAGGCCCATTCTCGTTGAAGCCCAACACCAGTACCGACGGAGCTCACCAAATGCACGATGTCACTCTGACATCCTTCGGGCTTGCCGGTGTTACCTCTGTTGACGGTGTAGAGCATTGGAGTACGCGGACAAAAATAGAAGGGCACAAACTCCCCGACATACCGAGGCCCACAGCAGCCTACACCTATTTCTTGGAGCCTACGAAGCTTGATGTGATCGTAGCCAATAACTGAGTGCTGCCCTGATTGAACCATCACGGCATCTGACTGAAGGCCGGAAGCGATTATCCCAGGTAGATTGGCAATATCTGTGATGTGATAGATCAGTACGTCTTCAGGTCTGGATGTCATAGATCGCGCCCGGGTTGGCATTGAGTAGCCAGTCCGCTCGACGACCGTGACACCGACACGAAGGCGCGAGCCCTGAACTGTCCTTGTTTAGGGCAAATAGTATGTGCTTTCTGCTGAGTTTTCACCAGCTCACAACTGTCGATCAGCGTGACGCCAAGGACGGTGAGATCACTCAATCGCTTCCCACCATACGCACCAGCCGACCTGTCAGCGACGACAGTTCCAAAGTAGTACAAATGGGCAGTACAACCCAGAAAACGAAAAGCCCCGCAGAAGTTAACCTGCGGGGCTTTTCGATATATGGCGGAGAGATAGGGATTTGAACCCTAGGTACTGTTGCCAGTACAACGGATTTCGAATCCGTCCCGTTCGACCACTCCGGCATCTCTCCAATGCCGCGCATCATACCAGCGTTCTTTTAAAACGCAAACCTTTTTTTAAAAAAAATCGCGTGGTATCAGGCGCTTGCGTGAACGTGCCGCTTACAGCGGCACGCCCAGGCGCTTGGCAACTTCTTCGTAGGCTTCGATCACGTCGCCCAGGCCCTGGCGGAAGCGGTCCTTGTCCATCTTCTTGCGGGTCTCTTTGTCCCACAGGCGGCAGCCGTCCGGGCTGAACTCGTCGCCCAGCACGATCTGGCCGTGGAATACGCCGAACTCCAGCTTGAAGTCGACCAGCAGCAGGCCGGCGTCATCGAACAGCTTGCTCAGCACTTCGTTGACCTTCAGCGACAGCTTTTTCATTTCGGCCAGCTGCTCGGCGGTGCCCCAGCCGAACGCGACAACGTGGGATTCGTTGATGAAGGGATCGCCCTTCTCGTCGTTCTTCAGGAACAGCTCGAAGGTGGACGGCTCCAGCTTGATGCCCTCCTCCACGCCCAGGCGCTTGACCAGGCTGCCGGCGGCGTAGTTGCGCACCACGCACTCGACCGGGATCATGTCCAGCTTCTTCACCAGGCACTCGTTGTCGCCCAGCAGCTTGTCGAACTGGGTCGGCACGCCGGCTTCTTCCAGTTTCTGCATGATGAAGGCGTTGAACTTGTTGTTCACCATGCCTTTGCGGTCGAGCTGTTCGATACGCTTGCCGTCGAACGCCGAAGTGTCGTTACGGAACAGCAGGATCAAGCGGTCGGCGTCGTCGGTCTTGTAAACCGATTTGGCCTTGCCGCGGTAGAGTTCGTCGCGTTTTTCCATGATTGGGCTCCGCTTGCTTGAGGTGTTGGGCTAGGCGATTTCGCGCCAGTCGAGCCCGTGTTCCTGATTCGCCACCTGGAGCCAGTCCGGGTCGCACCCAAGGGTGTCGACGAAGCACTGGCGAGCCAAGTGTGGCAGGTTGTTCTTGCTGCTGAGGTGGGCCAGCACCAGGTGTTGCAGGTTGCTCCAGCCCAACTCGTGCACCAGGCGCGCGGCCTGGTGATTGTTCAAATGCCCTTGCATGCCACCCACCCGCTGCTTCAGGAAGGCCGGGTAGTGACCGCGTGCCAGCAGGTCGCGGCAGTGGTTGGCCTCGATCAGCAGTGCATCCAGGCCCTGGTAACGCTCCAGCAGCAGCGCGTCGTACGAGCCCAGGTCGGTCAGCATGCCGAAGCGCCGCTGGCCGTCGCTGACCACGTACTGCAGCGGCTCGTAGGCGTCGTGCTCGACCCGCGCCGCGGTCACTTCCAGGCTGCCGATACGCAGGCTTTCGCCACAAGCGAGAAAACCGGCCACCTCCACCGGCTTGCGCATGCCGCGCAAGGTCCCCTGGCTGAGGTAGACCGGTACATTGTAGCGCCGTGACAGCAAGCCGACCCCATGCACGTGGTCGGCATGTTCGTGGGTGACCAGTACCGCACTGAGCTGGGCGGCCGACACGCCGAGCAGCGCCAGGCGCCGCTCGGTCTCGCGCAGGGAAAACCCGCAATCGACCAGGATGAACGTGTCACCACTGGCGATCAGCGTGCCGTTTCCCTGGCTGCCGCTTCCGAGTACCGCGAAGCGCACTTAGCCCAGGTGGTCCTGAATGGCGCTCAGCACGCGGCGGGCGACATCGGCCGGGGCCACGGTGTTGATGTTCTTCTCGACCGTGACCTGCACGCTCTCACCCACCTTGCTCAGGCGAACCTGGTAGCGCTCGGCACGGGCTTCACGCTCTTCCTTGGTCGGCTCGCTGCCGAACATGCGGCCGAAGAAGCCAGGCTGGTTCTGCTTGTCTTCAGGCTTTTCAGACAGGTTGATGTAGTACAGGCCCAGGCTGCGGTTGATGTCCTCGACACGCCACTCGCCACCCTGCTCCAGGGCACGGCCCACGCTGGACCAGGCGCGGTCCAGGTCGGCGCCCAGGTACAGCACCGGGTTGCCGCTGCCGTCTTCGCTCAGGCTGACGCGGCTTGGCGCGTCGAAATCGCGCGCGGCCAGCAGCGATACCGAACCGCCCTTCTCGGCGCTGCGGTTCATGCTGGCAAGCATTTCGTCGACCAGCAGGGCATCGGCACCGGTGTTGCTGGAGGTGGACGGGAAATCGGGCTCGGCAGTGCTGCCGGCCGGGCGCTCGACGCTGACCACATACACCTCGGAGGTGTTGCGCTGCACGCCAGGCTCCATGCGCACACGCACGCGCACTTCGCTGTCAGCGCTGCTGGCAGTGCTGGCCAGGCGCTGGCCGAGCGAAGCCGACAGTTCGTCGAAACGCTGCCAGGTGGTGTTGAATTCACCAGTCTGCGGGCGCTCTTCGGCGATGCGGAAGCCGTTGTCCTCGAAGAACTGGCGAGCCACCGGCCATACTTCGGCCGGCGAATGCTGGGCCAGCACCCAACGGCTGCTGCCGCTGCGCTGCAGGCTGTAGTCGGTAACCTGGGCGGCGCCACCGGTCATCGGTTGCGGGCGCGGCACCTCGAACTCGCCGGTAGCGCTGTCGTCGGCGACGTTGCGCGGGATCGGCAGCAGCGGGTCAAGGCGCTTGACGTTGCTGGCGTCCGGCGGCAGCTGCATCGGCGCAGTCGGGCGCGCCTGCAGGTAATCGCTGCCGCGGTCGCGGAAATAGCCATCCTCGCCCCACAGCCAGCCACACCCACTGGTGCTGGAGATGATCAGGGCAAGGGCGGAAAGACCAGCCAGTCGCTTCATGCGGTGTACTTCCTCTTAAACCAGTACGCCGGACTGGCGCAAGGCAGTACGGACTTTTTCGTGGCAGCCTTCGCTCAGCCAGGTCAGCGGCAGGCGAATGCCTTTGTGCATCAGGCCCATTTCGACGAGTGCCCATTTCACCGGGATCGGGTTGGACTCGCAGAACAGGTCTTTGTGCAGCGGCATGAGTTTTTCGTTGATTGCGCGGGCCTTCTCGGCATTGCCCTCAAGGGCGGCCTCGCACAGGTCGGCCATTTCGCGCGGGGCGACGTTGGCAGTGACGGAAATGTTGCCCTTGCCGCCCATCAGGATCAGCTCGACGGCGGTCGGGTCGTCGCCGGACATGACGATGAAGTCTTTGTCGACGCCATCGAGGATGGCCTTGGCGCGTACCAGGTCGCCGGTGGCTTCCTTGATACCGATGATGTTCTTGACCTTCGACAGGCGGATCACGGTATCGGCCTGCATGTCGCAGGAGGTGCGGCCGGGTACGTTGTAGAGGATCTGCGGGATGTCGACGGCTTCGGCGATGTGCTTGAAGTGCTGGTACAGGCCTTCTTGCGTCGGCTTGTTGTAGTACGGCACTACCAGCAGGCAGGCGTCGGCGCCGGCGCTCTTGGCGTTCTGGGTCAGGTGCACGGCTTCGGCAGTGGAGTTGGCACCGGTACCGGCGATGACCGGGATGCGGCGGGTGCTGCGCTTGACGCGCTCGACCACGTGCTTGATGACCAGGATGTGTTCTTCGACATCCAGCGTGGCGGACTCACCGGTGGTGCCGACAGCGACGATCGCATGGGTGCCGTTTTCCAGGTGGAAGTCTACAAGTTTGTCGAGGCTTTCCCAGTCGAGACGCCCTTGTGCATCCATGGGAGTGACCAATGCCACCATACTGCCCGCAATCATGTAACTGCTCCTGCCGGAAAAAGAGAGCGGTAATGGTACTGGGGGCATCGGCCTTGCACAAGCGAAGCAGGCGGGCGGAGCATTCCCCTCGGCGCCTTATTTCGCTACCCTTGATGCTTTGATCGGTGCAGCGCGGCCCGCCGGGCCGTCGACCTTGCTCCCCGCCAGCGTCCACGACCTCGCATGCGAGCCCCGGGCCCTGCCGACAGGAGGCTTTCGCCCGTCCTGTGCCGACCGCTCATCGCTTTAGGAATGCTGCATGTCCACCCCCACCGTCCGCGAACAATTCCTTGTCATCAGTGCCCTGGGCCCCAACCCCATGGAGCTGGCCAACGTCCTCAGCCGCGCTGCCTTCGAAAACCGCTGCGCGGTGGTCACCTCGCGCCTGAGCCGCCACGGCGAGACCAGCGCCCTGGTACTGCAGGTAGGTGGCAGCTGGGACGCCCTGGCGCGCCTCGAAGCCATGCTGCCGGGCCTGGGCAAGAAGCACGGCCTGACCCTGGACGTGGTGCGCAGCGCCGACCAGGAAGTGCGCCCGCAGGCCCTGCCCTACGTGGCCTACGTCAGCGCCGCCTACCGGCCGGACATCATCAACGAGCTGTGCCAGTTCTTCCTCGACCACCGCGTCGAGCTGGAAGCCATGACCTGCGATACCTACCTGGCACCGCAGACCGGCAGCAGCATGCTCAATGCCCAGTTCACCGTGATTCTGCCGGCCGGCACCCAGATCAGCTGGCTGCGTGACCAGTTCCTGGACTTTGCCGATGCCCTGAACCTCGATGCGCTGATCGAGCCATGGCGTCCACAGAACCCAATGTAAGGAAACCGACCATGGCCGTAGCACTCGACCAACCCGTTGCCGACTTCCAGGCCCAGGCCACCAGCGGGCAAACCGTCAGCCTGGCCGAACTCAAGGGCCGGCAAGTGGTGGTGTACTTCTACCCGAAGGACAGCACCCCGGGCTGCACCACCGAAGGCCAGGGTTTCCGTGACCAGCACGATGCCTTTGCCGCAGCCAACACCGTGGTGTTCGGCGTATCGCGCGATGGCATCAAGTCGCACGAGAACTTCAAGGCCAAGCAAGGCTTCCCGTTCGAGCTGATCAGCGACAAGGACGAAGCCCTGTGCCAGCTGTTCGACGTGATCAAGCTGAAGAAGCTGTATGGCAAGGAATACATGGGCGTTGACCGCAGCACCTTCCTGATCGACAAGGACGGTGTGCTGCGCCAGGAATGGCGCGGGGTGAAGGTGCCCGGGCATGTGGATGCAGTACTGGCTGCTGCCCAGGCCCTGAACAAGGCTTGAGATCGTTGGGGGCGCTTTGCGCCCCTTTCGCGACACGAGGCCGCTCCTACAGGAAATCGCGTATCCCTGTAGGAGCGGCCTTGTGTCGCGATGGGCTGCAAAGCAGCCCCAAAATTACAGCATTGGTGACACGCTAGGCTCCTGCCGCGGCCAGGCATCCAGCACGGCCTTGATCAAGGTCGCCAGCGGGATGGCAAAGAAGATCCCCCAGAACCCCCACAACCCGCCAAACAGCAACACCGCGCAGATGATCGCCACCGGGTGCAGGCTCACCGCCTCGGAGAACAGCAGCGGCACCAGCACGTTGCCGTCCAGCGCCTGGATGATCGCGTACACCGTCATCAGGTAGATGAACTGGTCACCCCAGCCCCACTGGAACAGTGCGATCAACGTCACCGGCACGGTCACCACCACCGCGCCCACGTAAGGCACCACCACCGACAGCCCCACCAACAGCGCCAGCAACGCGGCGTAGTTGAGCCCCAGACTGATGAAGGCGATGTAGGTGGCAATGCCGCAGATCAGGATCTCGATGCCCTTGCCGCGGATGTAGTTGGCGATCTGCCGGTTCATCTCGCTGCCCACCCGGTTCAGCAGGCTGCGTTGGCGTGGCAGGTAGCCGCTTACCCAACGGCCGATCAGTTCGCGGTCCTTGAGAAAGAAAAACACCAGGATCGGCACCAGTACCAGGTAGATCATGGCGTTGACCAGCAGCGGCAGGCTCGATAGCGAGAAGGTCAGCGCCCACTGGCCGAACTTGCCGATTTCCCCGCGCACCGACTCGATGGCATGCAGCACCTGCTCGTCCGACACCAGGTGCGGGTAGCGCTCGGGCAACAGCAACAGCAGCGACTGCCACTTGCCGAGCATGCCCGGCAGTTCGTTGAACAGGGTGATCAACTGGTGCCACAGCAGCGGCACCAGCACCAGCATGAACACCGCCAGCGCGCCCATGAACAGGGCGAACACCAGCATCACCGCCAACCGGGTGGGTACCCGCAAGCGCTCCAGGGCATTGACCAGCCCCTGCATCAGAAACGCCAGCACCATGCCCGCCAGCACCGGCGCAAGCATGCCACCCAGGGTTAGTACCGCAGTAAAAGCCAGGAACAACAGGACCGCCAGCACCACCGCTTCCTCATCGGAGAAGTAGCGCTGCATCCAGTCGCGAAGCACTTTGAACATTGACGATCCTTGGAAAGACTCAGGCCTTGCGCAGCCAGTAAGTGTAGGTACCGGCCTCGGCCGTTTCCCGCAGCAGGGTATGACCGGCCAACTGGGCGAAAGTGCGGAAGTCGCGCTGGGAGCCGGCGTCGGTGGCGATTACCTTGAGCACCGCGCCGCTGGCCAGGCGGTTGAGCTCCATCTTGGCCTTCAGCAGCGGCAAAGGGCAATTCAGCCCGCTGGCGTCCAGTTCGGCGTCACAGGTCAGGGTTTCACTCATTGCGGGGCTCTCCAAAGGCATTGCCAGGCTGTATCTGGATTTGGCCGGCTAGGATAGCGCCACTGGTCGCCAACGTGTGAGCCCGCTACAGTAGGTATCTTTGACCGACGCGAGCTTCATGCATGAATCTACTGCGCCCTACCCTGCTGACGCTGGCCTGCCTGTTGGCCCTTCCCGGCCATGCTGACGACCTGCCATCACTGGGCGACGCCAGTTCCGCGATCGTCTCGCCACAACAGGAGCACCAGCTTGGCCGTGCCTGGCTGAGCCTGCTGCGCGGCCAGGTCAACCAGCTCAACGACCCGCAGCTGAAGGATTACGTCGAAACCAGCGTGTACCGCCTGGCCGAAACCAGCCAGCTGCAGGACCGCCGCCTGGAATTCATCCTCATCGATAGCCGCGAGCTCAACGCCTTTGCCGCCCCCGGCGGCATCGTCGGGGTCAACGGCGGGCTGTTCCTCAACGCCCAGACCGAAGGCGAGTACGCCTCGGTACTGGCCCACGAACTGGCGCACTTGTCGCAGCGCCACTTCGCCCGCGGCGTCGAGGCCCAGCAGCGCATGCAACTGCCGATGATGGCAGCGCTGCTGGCCGGCATCGTGCTGGCGGCCGGTGGCGGCGGTGATGCCGGTATCGGTGTGATCGCCGGCACCCAGGCAGCGGCGATCCAGGAACAGCGGCGCTTCTCGCGGCAGAACGAACAGGAAGCCGACCGCATCGGCATCCAGAACCTGGAAAAGGCCGGCTACGACCCGCGCAACATGCCGACCATGTTCGAGCGCCTGGCCCGGCAGTACCGCTACGACGCCAAGCCGCCGGAATTCCTGCTGACCCACCCGGTAACCGAGTCGCGTATCGCCGACACCCGCAACCGTGCCGAGCAGGCCCCCAAGGGCGGCGTCGAGGACAGCATGCGCTACCAGCTGATCCGTGCCCGGGTGGCGCTGACCTACGAAGGCACCCCGGGGCTGGCGGCCAAACGCTTCCGCGCCCAGCTGGACGAAGACCCCAAGCTGGACGCCGCGCGTTACGGCCTGGCCCTGGCGCAGATCAAGGGCGGCCAGCTGAACGAGGCGCGTGAACTGCTCAAGCCGCTGCTGGCCAAGGCACCCAACGACATTACCTACAACCTGGCGCAGATCGACCTGGACATCACCAACAACCGCCTGGCCGACGCACAGCAGCGCGCCGAACGCATGCAGGGGTTGTATCCGGGCAACTACCCGCTGAAACAGGTGCGTGCCGATCTGCTGGTGAAGCTGAACAAGCCCGCCGAGGCGGAAAAGGTGCTGAACGAACTGGTGAAGAGCCGGCCGGATGACCCGGACGTGTGGTACGACATGGCCGAAGTGCGGGGCCTTTCAGGCAATACCATTGGCTTGCACCGGGCGCGGGCCGAGTACTTCACCCTGGTGGGCGATTTCGACCAGGCCATCCAGCAGCTGGATTACGCCAAGCGCAGGTCGGGTGGGAACTTCCCGCTGGCGGCACAGATTGACCAGCGCCAGCGCGAGATCATGGAGCAGCAGCGCATGGTTCAGGAAATGATGGGGCGTTGAGGGCCCTTTCGCGGGTAAACCCGCTCCCACAGGGACCGCACCGCCCGTGAGCGCTGCGCTGTACCTGTGGGAGCGGGTTTACCCGCGATGAAAGCGACGCGGTCTGGCGTCAGGCGTTCCCGGACAACTTCAGGCGCGCTGCCTGGGTAAAGTCCAGCATCCGGTTCAGCGGCTTGATCGCCTTCGGCACCAGCGCCGGGTCGACAAAGATCTCGTTCGTGCCATTACGCAGGCAATCCAGCACACGCTCCAGGGTGTTCATCGCCATCCACGGGCAGTGCGCGCAGCTGCGGCATGCCGCGCCGTTACCGGCGGTGGGTGCTTCGACGAACTCCTTGTCCGGGCACAGCTGCTGCATCTTGTAGAAGATGCCGCGGTCGGTGGCGACGATGAAGGTCTTGTTCGGCAGGGTCTGGGCAGCCTTGATCAGCTGGCTGGTGGAGCCCACCGCATCGGCCAGCTCGATCACCGCTTCCGGCGACTCGGGGTGGACCAGAATCGCCGCATCCGGGTACAGCGCCTTCATGTCGGCCAACTGGCGCGACTTGAACTCTTCGTGAACGATGCAGGCACCGTCCCACAGCAGCATGTCGGCACCGGTTTGCTTCTGGATGTAACGCCCCAGGTGCTGGTCCGGGCCCCAGATGATGGTTTCGCCGTTGTCCATCAGGCTTTCGACGATTTCCAGTGCGCAGCTCGAGGTCACCACCCAGTCGGCGCGGGCCTTCACGGCAGCGGAAGTGTTGGCGTAGACCACCACGGTACGCTCGGGGTGCTGGTCGCAGAAGGCCGAGAACTCTTCTACCGGGCAGCCCAGGTCGAGCGAGCAGGTGGCCTCCAGGGTCGGCATCAGCACGCGCTTTTCCGGGGTTAGGATTTTCGCCGTCTCGCCCATGAAGCGCACACCGGCAACGATCACGGTTTCGGCCGGGTGGTTCTTGCCGAAGCGGGCCATTTCCAGCGAGTCGGACACGCAGCCGCCGGTTTCTTCGGCCAGCGCCTGGATGACCGGGTCGCAGTAATAGTGGGCGACCAGCACGGCGTTCTGGGCCTTGAGCTCGGCAGCGATGGCCGCACGGTATTCGGCCTCCTGCTCGGCTGTCAGCGGGTTTGGCTGCTTGGCGTCGAGGTGGGCCTGAACCAACAGGCGTTCGGAAATCTGGGTCATGATCGCTGGACCTGCAGGCGCGTGCGCGCGTCAAATCGAGTGTATCACCCGGCCCTGACAGATCGGCTAAGGGTGCCGGACGGCACGAAGGCCGCCACGGCCCTCTGCGGGCGCGGATTATTATCGGAGGCCGAAGGCTACAGACAATCCAGCGATTTCTAAAGTGGTTTTTGTGTTGCCTGTGCTGGCCTCTTCGCGGGCACGCCCGCTCCCACAGGTACAGCGCTGCCCTCGGGGGCAAAGAGTAACCTGTGGGAGCGGGCGCGCCCGCGAAGAGGCCGGAACAGGAGAAACGATCAGCCCTGCGGCGACAGGGCCGCCAGCTGCGCCGCCATGAGCATGGCGAACTCTTCCACGGTCATCTTCTTGCCGTTGAAGTCGACCATGCCGTCGGCATAGTGCAGGCTGCTCACCACATCATTGCCCTGCACGGTGGCCATGCCACTCTGCAGCGCCATCATGCCGACCATTTCCCCGGCCTGGCTCGATTGCATGGCAATTGCCTGGGCGTCGGTCTGGCCATCCAGCAGTGCCTGCAAGGTTGCCAGGTCACCGATCATCGGCTTGGACAACGACAGCTTGCTCTTCACCTCGGTGATCAGTTGCTTGCTCAACTGGTCTGGCGGCAGGTCGAAGCTGGCCGGGGCGGCGAAGCCCATCGACAGGTCAAAGCGGCTTTCGCCATTGGCGGTCCTGAACGACAGGTTTTCCACCGCCACCCGGGGCTTGGCAGCCAGCAGTCTCTGCAGCTCGCCCTGGAACCTGGCCTTCTCCTCATCGTCCATCTGGATTTCCGGCGCCGGCTGGCCAGCGGCAGCTGCGGCCTCGAATTCCGGCAGATGCGCCTGGTACCACGTCGACAACGCCTGTAGCGCCGGCGCGTTGACCGACGTGATGCTCACCGCCATCTGCGCCTTGCCCACCGCACGGCCATCCCAGGTGATATCCCCGACCTTGTACTCCACGCGGCCACCCACGGTATCCGGGCCGTCAAGGGTTTGCAGGGCGTTCTGCTCCAGCCCCTTGACCACCAGCACCTGCTGTTTGGGCCCCAGGGTGACCTTGGTTTCGGCCAGCGCCAAGTCGACGTTGCCTACGTAGATGGCCTGGTGCGCGGTGGCCGCCAGTTGGCCGCCGACCTTCAGGCCATTGAGCTCGAAGGTGGCAGGCGGCTGGTCATCGCGTACCAGTTTCATCACGAACCGATCGGCCTGGCCGTGGAAGCTCGAGGCCTTGCCTTCCTGGTCACCACTGACTTGCAGTTGCATGCCCGAGAAATCGAGGCTGTTGCCATCCGCTTCGTCGAGCTTGACCGGTGCCAGCTGCACCTGGCTGACCACATTGCCGTCGTAGCCCAGGCTGGTCTGTGCGCTCACCGGGGCCTGCTCGCCCGCTGCGGCGAACCACGGCGCGGTGGCGTCGTCCTTCTGCAGCGTGCTGTTGCTGACTGCCAGCACCGGCATCAGCTTCAGTGCCTTTACCCGCGACCAGGGGAACGGGCCGTGCTCGATCTGGTCGGTCACGCCAACGTCGAAATTCACCACTTCGCCTTCGCCCAGGTTGATATCGCGGGCCTTGAGCCGGTACTGGGCGGTACTGCTGAAGAAATGCTGCTCCAGCGACACGCGTTCGATGCTCATGCTGCCACCGGTGCTCACCAGGGCCTTCTTGAGTTCCGCGTTGCTGCGGACCAGGGCGTTGTCCAGCTCCGCAGGCAGCTGCTTGCCGGTGTACCAGGCGCCAGCGGTGGTTGCGACGGCGATGGCGATAGCCAGGCCGGAAAGGATGCCAACTGATTTCTTCATGAATAGAACCGATTGCTGTCCATATGGGCTTCGTAGGCGGCCAAGGGCCACACAGGACGCCAAGAGTACCACTGCAACCCAGCCCTGGCGCTGGCCAGGCTCGAGAAATCCGGTTTTTGGGAAACGCCTGACAGACCTTCCAAGGGAGACGGCATTCGTTAATTTTTGCGAACACCAGAATTGATCATAACCGCAAAAAAACGCGCAAAAACCGAACAAAACCCCACTTTAATCGATAAATATTTCAAAACAGCAACATCTTGTCATGTTTAACTTGACACTAAGCTACCCATCGTTTTTTATTTTCACCACTTTGCGCGCTCCCCCGCGCCCCCGCTGCTCCAACAATAAAGGTGAACAACATGGAGCCCACCCGCTCGCCCTTGCCGCATGCGCAGTACACCGTGCCCGCCGTTTACGCCCAGCCGCAGGAGCCATGCCAGCATGCAGCCTGACCACAGCGCTTCCGGCAACGGCCAACTCCGTAAAACCCTGCGCCTCTGGCACGTGATCATCATCGGCCTGGCCTACCTGACCCCGATGACCGTGTTCGACACCTTCGGTATCGTTTCCGGGATTACTGCCGGCCACGTACCCAGCGCCTACATCCTGGCACTGGCCGGGATCCTGTTCACCGCCGTGAGCTACGGCACCCTGGTAAGGCGCTTCCCGCAATCGGGCTCGGCCTACACCTACACCCAACGTGCGATCAACCCGCACGTCGGCTTCCTGGTCGGCTGGTCGTCGTTGCTGGACTACCTGCTGCTGCCAATGGTCAACGCCTTGCTGGCCAAGCTGTACCTTTCGGCCATGTTCCCGGAAGTACCGGAGTGGATGTGGGTGGCTGGCTTCGTCACCCTGATCAGCCTGATCAACATGCGCAGCGTGAACCTGGTGGCGCACTTCAACCTGCTGTTCGTGGCCGTGCAGGTGGCGATCATCGCCGTGTTCATCTACCTGTGCGTGCGCGGCCTGGACCAGGGTGAAGGGTTGGGTACCGCCTGGAGCCTGCTGCCGTTCGCCGACGACCAGACCCAGCTCAGCGCCCTGGCCGCCGGTGCGACCATCCTGTGCTTCTCGTTCCTCGGCTTCGACGCGGTCACCTGCCTGTCCGAAGAAACCCGCGACCCGGGCAAGACCATCCCTCGCGCGATCTTCCTCACCGCCCTGATTGGCGGCCTGGTGTTCATCACCGTGTCGTACTTCATCCAGGCCTACTTCCCGACCATGTCCCGCTTCCACGACCAGGAAGCGGCACTGCCGGAAATCGCCCTGTACGTCGGCGGCAAGTTGTTCCAATCGATCTTCATCGCCTGCACCGTGATCAACACCATCGCCTCGGGCCTGGCCTCGCAGACCAGCGTGTCGCGCCTGCTGTACGTGATGGGCCGCGACAACGTGATCCCGGCCAGCCTGTTCGCCCGCCTGCACTCACGCTACAAGACGCCGGTGCTGAACATCGCGGTGGTGGGGCTGATTTCGCTATCGGCGATCTTCTTCGACCTGGTCACCGCCACCTCGATCATCAACTTCGGTGCGCTGGTCGCGTTCAGCTTCGTCAACCTGTCGGTGATCAACCACTGCTACCTGCGCGAAGGCAAGCGCCAGGGCCTGGCCAACCAGCTGACATACCTGGTGGCACCCACCATCGGCTTCTGCATCATCGTCTCGCTGTGGCTGGACCTGAACGCACACTCGCTGCTGTTCGGTGGCGTCTGGGCACTGCTCGGCCTGCTGTACCTGGCCTGGCTGACCAAAGCCTTCAGGGACTCCCCGCCCAACTACATCGCTGAATGACCCATGCTGCCGACAACGCCCGCGCCTGATCGCGGGCGTTGCATTTGATCGAAAAGGAAAGCCCTCATGCCGCTGCGTCGCCTCTCCATCCAGTGGAAGATCACCCTGCTCGCCGGCCTGTGCCTGCTGGCCATTGTCGCCCTGCTGGTAACCACATCGCTGGCCCAGGCGCGGCGCAGCGCGGCATTGGTCAACCAGGCCAACACCGAAATGCTCGACAGCAGCGCACGCCTGCGCCTGCAGGCCCATGCCGAAACCCAGGCCCTGCGCATCCAGCGCTATTTCATGGACGCCTACCAGTACGGCAATGGCTTTGCCCGCCTGGTGCAGGTGCTCAAGGCCCGTGGCGGCAACGACCTGCGCGCCGAACTGACGCGCCAGGCCCGCGCCAGCCTGGCCGGCAACCCGGATGTGATCGGCCTGTACCTGGTGTTCCAGCCCAACGCCCTGGACCCGGACAGCCAGTACCTCGGCCAGGATGCAATGGGCAGCAATGAGAGCGGGCGCTTCTCGCTTTACTGGTCACAACCCCGCCCCGGCACCCTGGAGCTTGAAGCCATGCCGGAATCGATGCTTGGTGACGCCAGCATCGGCAGCAACGGTGTGGCGAAGAACCGCTGGCTGACCTGCCCGCAGGACACTGCCAGAACCTGCATGCTCGAGCCATACCTCGACGAAGTGAATGGCCGCCAGGTGCTGATGACCAGCATCGCCCTGCCGCTGCTGGAGCACGGCAAGGTGGTCGGCGTGGTCGGCCTGGACATCGGCCTGGCCAACCTGCAACAGCTGAGCCTGGAAGGCCGCCAGGAGCTGTTCGACGGCCAGGGCCAGGTCAGTATCGCCAGCGCGGCCGGCCTGCTGGCCGGCAACAGCCGCGACGACAGCAAGCTCGGCGAGCCCATGGACAAGGCGGTAGCCGACGGCCTGCTGCGTGTTGCCCACCCGTTCACGCCAATCCCTGATGCCGCCCCTTGGCAGGTATTGCTGGAACTGCCGGAAAGCGTGCTGCAGGCGCCTTCCGTCACCCTCAACCAGCGCCTGGATGCGCACAACCACAGCGCCAACCTCACCAGCCTGCTGGTTGGCCTGGGCGCTGCGGTAGTCGGTTTGCTGCTGGTGTGGCTGACCGCGCGCGGGGTGACCCGGCCAATCCTGGCCGTGGCCGCGCGCCTGGAAGACATCGCCAGCGGCGAAGGCGACCTTACCCGCCGCCTGGACTACGCCCGCCAGGACGAACTGGGCCAGCTTACCGGTTGGTTCAACCGTTTTCTCGACAAACTGCAGCCGGTCATAGCCCAGGTCAAAGGCTCACTGCAGGAAGCCCGCGGCACCGCCGACCAGTCCGCAGCCATCGCCAGCCAGACCAGCAACGGCATGCAGCAACAGCACCGCGAAATCGAACAGGTGGCCACCGCCGCCAATGAAATGAGCGCCACCGCTCTGGATGTCGCCCATAACGCTTCGCAGGCGGCCCAGGCCGCACGCGCTGCCGACCAAGCCAGCCGCGAGGGCCTGCAACTGATCGACAGCACCCGCCAGGGCATCGACCGCCTGGCCGCCGGCATGAACACCGCCATGGGCGAGGCACGCGCACTGGAAGGCCGCAGCGGGCAAATCGGTTCGGTGCTGGAAGTGATCCGCACCATTGCCGAGCAGACCAACCTGCTGGCACTCAACGCCGCCATCGAAGCCGCCCGCGCAGGCGAAGCCGGGCGTGGTTTTGCCGTGGTGGCCGATGAAGTGCGTGGCCTGGCCCAGCGCACCCAGGTGTCAGTGGAGGAAATTCGCCAGGTCATCGAAGGCTTGCAGCAAGGCACCCAGGATGTGGTGGGCGCCATGCACGAAGGCCAGCGCCAGGCCCAGGACAGCGCCGCGCGGATGGAACAGGCGCTGCCGGCGCTACAACGTATTGGCGAGGCAGTGGCGGTGATCAGCGACATGAACCTGCAGATTGCCTCGGCGGCTGAAGAGCAGAGCGCCGTAGCCGAAGAGGTGAACCGCAATGTGGCCGGCATTCGCGATGTGACCGAATCGCTGGCAGGCCAGGCCGATGAGTCGGCTCGGATCAGCCAGGCCCTGAACCGGCTGGCCAACCAGCAGCAGGCGCTGATGGAGCAGTTCCGCGTCTAACCTGTCAGGGCCTCTTCGCGGGTGAACCCGCTCCCACAAGGTCCGGCGCTGCCTTCAAGGTCAGAGCATAACCCTGTGGGAGCGGGTTTACCCGCGAAGGGGCCAGCACATACAACATAGCAGCAGGGCTATTTACCGAGCACAATCATGCAAACCCCAACCAGATTTTCCTTCTTCGACATCACCAGCGAACAGGGCCTGTTACGCACCTCGATCGCCGTCACCCTCTTCATCGCCATCATCGGCATCGCCTTCGGTCTGGCCTCCGGCTCGTTCTCCATCGTGTTCGACGGCGTCTATTCGCTGGTCGATGCCAGCATGAGCGGGCTGTCGCTGGTGGTGGTCAGGCTGATTACCGCGCACACCACCAGCGTGCAGATGTCACGCAAGTTGCGCGAGCGCTTCACCATGGGCTTCTGGCACCTGGAGCCGATGGTGCTGGCGCTCAACGGCATCCTGCTCAGCGGCGTGGCCATCTATGCGCTGATCAACGCCGTCAGCAGCCTGCTGCAAGGCGGGCGCCACCTGGAGTTCGGCATCGCCATGGTCTACGCGGTGCTGACCGTGATCGCCTGCGTGACCATCGCCATTGTCGAGGCCCGCGCCAACCGCAAGCTGGGCTCGGATTTCGTGCGCATGGACGTCAAGGGCTGGGTGATGTCGGCCAGCATCACCGCCGCGCTGCTGATCGCCTTCTGCTTTGGCTATGCGGTGCAGGGCACATCGCTGGAGTGGGTGTCGCCGTATATCGACCCGGCGGTGCTGGCGCTGGTCTGCCTGGTGATCGTGCCGTTGCCGATGTCGGTGGTGCGCCAGGCCCTTTCGGAAATTTTCCTGGTGACCCCTGGCGACCTCAAGCTGCACGTGGATGAAGTCGCCAAGGCCTTCGTCGCACGCCATGGGTTGCAGTCGTACCGCGCCTATGTGGCCAAGGTCGGGCGCTCGCGGGAGATCGAACTGTATTTCATCGTGCCGAAGGCCATGGCCGCGAAAACCATCGATGAATGGGATGCGTGGCGTAACGAGATCGGTGATGCCGTGGGTGGTGAAGGGCCGGACCGTTGGCTGACGGTGGTGTTTACCGGGGATCCGGAGTGGGCTGAGTAAGCCATCTGGAGTCTGCGCAGCCCCTGTAGGAGCGGCCTTGCGTCGCGATCGGGCTGCGCAGCAGCCCCAGCAATTTGTGCATTTTTGCTGAAACCCTGGGGCTGCTGCGCAGCCCGATCGCGACGCAAGGCCGCTCCTACAGTCGATCGCGCAAACCGAGCAATAAAACTCGGCCAACGGAAAACGAAAAAGCCCGCCACCGTTGCCGGTAGCGGGCTTTGACGTACTGCGTATGGTGGGTCGTGTAGGATTCGAACCTACGACCAATTGGTTAAAAGCCAACTGCTCTACCAACTGAGCTAACGACCCGTTGGATGGCGCGTATAATACTGATTTCTAACGGGAAATCAACACCCCATCAAACTTTTTTCAAAAATACCGCGTCGGATCTTCGACTCCGGCGGCCTTGAAGCCGTCGGCACGCAGGCGGCAACTGTCGCATTTGCCGCAAGCACGGCCGTCATCGTCGGCCTGGTAGCAGGAAACGGTCAGGCTGTAGTCCACGCCGCGAGCCATACCGGCCTGCACGATCTGCGCCTTGCTCATGTTCTGCAGCGGCGCCTGGATGCGGAAGCCCTGCCCTTCGACGCCAGCCTTGGTCGCCAGGTTGGCCATGCGCTCGAAGGCTTCGACGAACTCGGGGCGGCAATCGGGGTAGCCGGAGTAATCCACGGCATTCACACCAATGAAGATGTCACGGGCTTCCAGCACCTCTGCCCAGCCCAGGGCCAGGGACAGGAACACGGTGTTGCGCGCTGGCACATAGGTGACCGGGATGCCTTCACCCGGGGTTTCCGGCACGTCGATGCTGCTGTCGGTCAATGCCGAGCCGCCGATGCCATCCAGGTTCAGGCCAATAACCTTGTGCTCGACCACGCCCAGGTCGCGGGCAACGCGGGCGGCGGCGTTCAGTTCGGCGCGGTGGCGCTGGCCGTAGTCGAAACTCATGGTGTAGCAGCTGTAGCCTTCGGCCTTGGCCATGGCAACCACGGTGGCCGAGTCCAGGCCGCCGGACAGCAGGATTACTGCGCGTTTGTCGGTCATGTGTGCTTGCTCCTCAATCAACGTCCGGGTTCGTCGTTCCACAGCAGCTTGTGCAGCTGCAGCTGGAAGCGTACGGGCAGGTTGTCGGCAACGATCCAGTCCGCCAGCTCGCTGGCGTTCACCTGGTGGTGGCTGGGCGAGAACAGCACTTCGCCGGCACGCTCGGCCAGGTTGTACTGGATCAGCTTGGAGACCGCCCAGTCGTAGTCCTCGCGGGAACAGATGACGAACTTGACCTGGTCGTTGCGGGTCAGCTGCTCGATGTTCTCGTAGCGGTTACGGTGCGACTCTTCGGAGCCAGGGGTCTTCAGGTCGACCACGCGGCTGACGCGGGTGTCGGTGCCGGCAATATCCAGCGCGCCGCTGGTTTCCAGCGACACCTCGTAACCGGCGTCACACAGGCGCTGCAACAGCGGCAAGGCGTTGGGCTGGGCCAATGGCTCGCCACCGGTGACGCAGACGTAGCGCGGCTTGAAGCCGGCGACCTGCTCAAGGATCGAATCGAGGGTGCGTACGGTACCGCCACTGAAGGCATAGGCACTGTCACAGTACTGGCAGCGCAGGGGGCAACCGGTGAGGCGCACGAATACCGTGGGCAACCCAGCCGTTCGCGTTTCACCCTGCAAGGAGTAAAAGACTTCGGTGATGCGTAATGTGTCTTGCATGCTCGCCACGGGCGTGACAGCTAAACAGGCTGCCCGCCTCCGTCAGGCACTGTCGCGGACTCGACATAGCGTTATCCGCAGCAGCGTGTTTACGAAAAAAGGGCAGTGATTCTAACGAAAAAACCCGCGACAGGCGCGGGTTTCTTTCAAGCGGTACTACTTAGAGCTTCTGCAGGTCACGCTGGGCCAGTTGCGCGGCCGAGGTGCCGGGGTACTGGGTGATGACCTGCTGCAGGATACCCTTGACCTTGTCGGTGTGGCCCATGCGGCGCTCGACGTCGGCCAGCTTGTACAGCGAATCCGGCACCTTGCTGTGCTTCGGATACTTCTGGCTGACCTGGGCGAAGGCCTGGCTGGCAGCCGGCAGGTCGCCCTTGGCCAGGTTCACTTCACCCAGCCAGTACTGGGCATTGCCGGCGTACTGGCTGTTGGGGTACTTGCGCAGGAAGGCGTTGAACGCCTGGCTGGCCTTGTCGAAGTCTTTCTGCTTGATCAGGTCGAAAGCGGCATCGTAGTAGAGCTTTTCTTTCGCCGGATCACCGGGCTCGCTACTGGCGGCCGGTTGTTGCGCAGCAGCACCTGCTGCTGCATCGGGGGCGGCATTGGATGCACCACCACCGGAGGAATTGTCAGGGGTCGCGGCAGGCGCGGCGCCACTGTTGATGCGACGGTCCAGGTCCTGGTAACGCTCCAGGTTTTCCTGCTTCATGCGCGACACATCGTTCTGCAGCTCTTCGATGATGCCTTGCTGGCGGGAAAGCTGATCCTGCATCTGTTGCAGCTGCATGAACAGCTGGCCCTGTGCAGAGGCAGGGGCCGAAGCCCCTGACCCGGCATAGGCGCCGCTCGTGCCATAACCCGCAGGCGGATAGCTGCCTGCGTTGTCATCAACTACAGGGACCTCAGCCCAGGCCGCGAGCGGCAGGCTGAGTGCGAGGACGGTTACTACACGGCGGCACATACGCATAAGAACTTACTTACGCAGTTCTACGCGACGGTTCTGAGCCCAGGACTGCTCGTCGTTGCCAGTGGCAACCGGACGCTCTTCACCGTAGGAGACCAGTTCCAGCTGAGCAGGGGAAACGCCCTGCAGAACCAGGTAGCGCTGAACGGCCTTGGCACGACGCTCACCCAGAGCCATGTTGTACTCGCGGGTGCCGCGCTCGTCGGTGTTGCCTTCCAGGACAACGCGGTTGCCGTTGGCTTTCAGGTCCTTGGCGTGAACGTCCAGAGCGCGCATGGCTTCTGGCTTCAGGTCCGAGCTGTCGTATTCGAAGTAGAAGGTGGTGATTGCGCGCAGGGCAGCTTCTTCGCTCAGGGAGCCGTCAACAGCGCCAGTGTTGGCACCGTAGCCAGCGTTCGGATCTACAGCAGCGCCTTCGCCTGCGTTGTCACCGCCCTTCGAGGAGCAACCTACAGCTACGGCCATGGCCAGAGCCAGCGCAGCAAATTTACCAAACTTCAGCATTTCCATCGTGAAACTCCTAATGAAACCCCAGTGTGTTAAGCAAAAGTATTACGCCGCAATCAGTTCAGGTAAGGGGACCAGGACGGTTCTCTGACTTCGCCTTGAGCGGTAGGAAGTGGGAGCCTCACGCGGCCATTAAGCGACACGAGCATCAAGACTCCCCGGCCCTGCTGGCGGGTGGCGTAGATTAGCATGGTGCCGTTTGGCGCAACAGTGGGAGACTCATCAAGACTCGTTTCCGAGAGAATCTTTACACTTCCGCGTTGCAAATCCTGGGCCGCAACTTTGAAGTTGGTGAAGCCCTGCTGGCGATGGATCATCACCAAGGTCTTTTCGTCCGCCGACAGTTTCGGGTTGGCGTTGTAGTTACCCACGAAAGTTACACGCTCGGCACCACCGCCACCGACCGACTGCTTGTAGATCTGCGGCTTGCCGCCACGGTCGGAGGTGAAATACAGGGTGTTGCCATCCTTGCCCCAGAACGGCTCGGTGTTGATGCCCGGGCCGGCGGTGACACGGCTGATCTGGCGCGAAGCCACGTTCATCACGTAGATGTCCGGGTTGCCGTCCTTCGACAGCACGAACGCCAGGCGCGTGCCGTCCGGCGACCAGGCTGGCGCACCGTTCAGGCCTTCGAAGTTGGTGACCTGCTCGCGGCGACCGGTATCGATGTGCTGGACGAAGATGCGCGGGCGCTTCTGCTCGAACGAAACATAGGCGATGCGCTTGCCATCCGGAGCAAAGCGTGGCGACAGGATCGGTTCACGCGATTGCAGCAGGGTAACCGCACGTGCGCCGTCGTAGTCCGAACGCTGCAGGGTATAGCGGGTGTTGTTGGTGGAGAAGCGCTCGGCCGTCACGTACAGCATGCGGGTGGAGAACGCACCCTTGATGCCGGTGAGCTTCTCGAACGACTGGTCGGCAATGTAGTGCGCCATGTCACGCAGCTGGTCGACGCTGCCCGCCACGCTACCGGTCAGCACTTGCTGCTCGGTGGCGACGTTGAACAGCGCGTACTGCACCTGCAGGCGACCGCCCGACGGCACGATGCTGCCGACCATCACGTACTGCGCGCCCAGCGCTTTCCAGTCACGGAAGATCACTTCGCTGGCCTGCGACGGCTGGCTGATCATGTTCTGCCGCGGAATCGGCGAGTAGTAGCCGGAGTTGCGCAGGTCGTTGCCGATGATGTCGGCCATGTCTTCCGGCAGCACGCTGCCGCCCTGCAGACCGAACGGCACTACCGCGATGGGCGTGGCCCGGTCGCTGCCGCTGGTGACCAGGATGTTCTTTTCCTCTGCCACGGCCATGCCTGCCACGCAGCACAGCATGACCAGCAGTCCTCTCAGACGTTTAATCACAACGCTAGATCCTCAGGTGTAAATGTCATCTTGAACGAACGATATTGGTTGAAATCGCTCGGCTTCATACCCTGCATCTCGGTCAAACGACCGATGTTCTTCACTGCTGCCACCGCCGAGCTGTCGTACGGGCCGTCACCACTGGACCGGGCCACGCTGACGCTGGTGATGGTACCGTCCGGCAACATGTTGATCTGCAGGACCACCGTCATGCCCTTGCGCGCGGAAGGCGGACGTGCCCAGCCCTCGGCCGCGCGCATGCGGATCAGGTCGTCGAAGTCGCCGGCCACCTGGTCACCCTGCTCGTCGGCCAGCGCCTGCTGCCGTTCGGTGGTGTCGGACAACAGCTCGGCCAGGGCCTGGGCTTTCTTGTCTTCCGCCGCCTTGCGGGCCGCTTCCTGTGCCTTTTTCTTCTGGGCATCTGCAGCGGCCTTTTTCTTGGCCTCTTCAGCTGCCTTCTTCTTCGCTTCCTCGGCTACCGCTTTCTTCTTGGCGTCCTCGGCTGCTTTCTTCTTGGCCTCTTCGGCCGCCTTTTTCTTGGCGTCCTCGGCGGCTTGTTTCTTCGCCTCTTCAGCGGCCTCTTTCTTGGCCTCTTCTTCGGCTTTTTTCTTTTCTTCCTCGGCCTTCTTCTTGGCGATGTCGGCCTGCTGCTTCTCGGCAGCCTTCTTCGCCTCTTCGGCCTTCTTGGCTTCGGCGGCTTTCTTGGCCTCGGCGGCTTCGGCAGCTGCCTCGGCTTTCTTGGCTTCGGCGGCCTCGCGAGCCTCTTCGGCCTTTTGAGCGGCGTCGGCTTTCTTTTGTTCCGCGGCCTTCACGGCCTCCTGCTCGACCTTCTTCTGTTCCAGCTGCTCGACCTCGGTCTGGCGCGAAGCGGTTTTCTTCGCTTCCCCGGCAATCTTCTGATTGGTCTGGGTGGTCGCCTGGCTCTTGGACTTGAGCTGGTACAGGGTAGCCTGGACGATCGGCTTGGATGGCGGCAGCTCAGGCGTCATGGCAAAACTGACGAACAGCAGGGCGAACACCAGCACATGCAGGCCGATGGCCCAGATACTGGGCCAGAAGTAGCTTTCCGAGGCGGATGGCTCTCGCTGTTGCATCAGGGCGCCTCGGTAATCAGGCCAACGTTACCGACACCGGCCTTCTGCAACCCGCCCATGGCACCCATGACCGCGCCATAGTCGACAGCCTTGTCGCCACGAATGAACACCTGGGTCTGCTTGCCCTGGTCACGGCCGGCGGCAATGATCTTGGTCACCGCGTCGGTCATGGCAGGCAAGGTCATGGCCTTGTCCATCTGCTTGTCGGTATCGACTTCGCTGCCGAGGTTCCAGTAGTAGGTCTTGTCGGCCTTGATGGAGATGGTGAGGATCTGGACGTTGTTGTCCTGCGGCAAGGCTTCACTGGAAACCTTGGGCAGGTCTACCTTCACGCCCTGGTTGAGCATGGGCGCCGTCACCATGAAGATGACCAGCAGTACCAGCATCACGTCGATGTAGGGCACCACGTTCATCTCGGCGACGGGCTTGCGTTTGTGGCGAACTCGGGCCATGGGCTTCTACCTGATTACTCTTCGCTGGTGTGCACTTTGCGGTGCAGGATCGCCTGGAACTCGTCGGCGAAGGTGTAGTAACGGCCGATCAGCACTTCGCTGCGGGCCGAGAAGCGGTTGTAGGCGATGACCGCCGGGATTGCCGCGAACAGGCCGATGGCGGTGGCGATCAGCGCTTCGGCGATACCCGGGGCAACCGTGGCCAGGGTGGCCTGCTGGGCGCTGGCCAGGCCGCGGAAGGAGTTCATGATGCCCCATACGGTACCGAACAGGCCGATGTACGGGCTGGTCGAACCGACGGTGGCCAGGAACGGCAGGCTCTGCTCGAGTTTTTCTTCCTCGCGCGAGATGGCTACGCGCATGGCACGGGCAACACCCTCCATGACCGCGTCCGGGTCAACGCCCGGCTGCTGGCGCAGGCGCGAGAATTCCTTGAAGCCGGCACGGAAGACCTGCTCGACACCGGAATCCGGGTCTGGGTTGCTGCCTGCCTGACGGTACAGCTTGGACAGGTCGATGCCCGACCAGAAGCGCTCCTCGAAGGCATCCAGCGCACGACGACCGGCGCGCAGCATGGTGCTGCGCTGGAAGATCATGACCCATGAGGTGACCGAGGCGGCCACCAGGGTCAGCATTACCAGCTGTACCAGCACACTGGCATTGCTGACCAGACTCCACATGGAGGTATGGTCGACGACGTTAGCTTCCACGCTTATTCTCCTGCATTCGATTGAGTACCCGAGCCGTCCGCCGCAAAGGCGTCACGCAACTCCGGGGGTATGGCTCGGGGTTTGAAAGTGTCGGCGCGCACGGCGGCCACCAGGAACTGCCCTTCGCAGAGCAGCGTTTCATCCTTTTCCCGCCAGACCTGCTGCACGAAGCGCAGGCTGGCGCGATTGAGTTCAAGTACTTGCGCGGTAACCCGCAGCTCGTCGTCCAGCCGCGCCGGCGCGTGATAGCGCGCTTCGCTGGAGTGGACCACGAACAGCAGGTTGTCTTCGGCCAGCTGCGCCTGGGAAAAGCCCAGGTGCCGCAGCCGCTCGGTACGCGCGCGCTCCATGAATTTCAGGTAATTGACGTAATACACCACGCCACCGGCATCGGTATCTTCGTAATAGACGCGACAACGGTGTTCGAACGGTTCCAGGCCATTTTGCGCGCGCATACTCTAGTGCTTACTCCTCAGCTTGCCAATCCGCTGTGGCAACTGTTTTTTCTTCATTAATGTCTTATTGCCAGCGCACCCTCGGCATGCCAGCGGTAGGCCCACGAAAAGCCGTTTTCGATCTGTCACTCATCGCCCGTTTCGGAAAAATCCCCACCCTCCCCCAGGCGCCCGGGCACGTTCAAGCCAAAGTGCAGGTAGGCATGCCGGGTGACCACGCGGCCGCGCGGCGTGCGCATGATGTAGCCTTGCTGGATCAGGTACGGCTCGAGCACGTCCTCGATGGTGTGGCGCTCTTCACTGATGGCCGCGGCCAGGTTGTCCACGCCGACCGGGCCACCGTCGAACTTCTCGATCATGGTCAGCAGCAGGCGGCGGTCGGAGTGGTCGAAACCGCGCTCGTCGACGTCCAGCAGGTTGAGCGCCATGTCGGCCACGGCCTTGGTGATCTGGCCCTTGCCGCGCACTTCGGCGTAGTCGCGCACGCGGCGCAGCAGGCGGTTGGCGATACGTGGCGTGCCGCGGGCGCGGCGGGCGATCTCGTAGGCACCCAGGTCTTCGATGGCCAGGCCGAGGATGCCGGCCGAACGGCTGACGATGGTGGCCAGGTCCTTGTCGCTGTAGAACTCCAGGCGCTGGACGATACCGAAACGGTCGCGCAGCGGGTTGGTGAGCATGCCGGCACGGGTGGTGGCACCGACCAGGGTGAACGGCGGCAGGTCGAGCTTGATCGAACGGGCCGCTGGCCCTTCGCCGATCATGATGTCGAGCTGGAAGTCCTCCATCGCCGGGTACAGCACCTCTTCGACGACCGGTGACAACCGGTGGATCTCGTCGATGAACAGCACATCGTGCGGTTCGAGGTTGGTCAGCATGGCCGCGAGGTCGCCCGGGCGCTCGAGGATGGGCCCCGAGGTGCTCTTGACCGACACGCCCATTTCCTGGGCGATGATGTTGGCCAAGGTGGTCTTGCCCAGGCCGGGCGGACCGAAGATCAGCGTATGGTCGAGCGACTCGCTGCGGCCACGGGCGGCCTGGATGAACAGCGCCATCTGCTCGCGCACCACCGGCTGGCCGATGTACTCATCCAGCCGCAGCGGGCGGATCGCACGGTCCTGGACTTCTTCACGGTCGCGGCCACTGGCGGCGATCAGGCGGTCGGCTTCGATCACTTGGTAATCATCCCTTTCAGGCTGCGGCGGATCAGTTCCTCACTGCTCAGGCCGGCCTTGTCCTTGATCGCGGCGATCGCCTTGCTTGCTTCCTGCGGCTTGTAGCCCAGCGAAACCAGGGCGCTGACGGCATCGGCTTCGGCCGTGGATGCGCTGGCGACCGGCAGCGGCCCGTCGGAGACCAGGGTGAACATGGCCGGGGACGTTTCCCAAGCCTTGAAGCGGTCCTTGAGCTCGACCAGCAGGCGTTCGGCAGTCTTCTTGCCAACACCGGGCACGCGCACCAGGGCCGAGGTGTCCTGAGCCTGCACGCAGCGCACCAGCTCGTCCACTTCCAGCCCGGACATCAGCGCCAGGGCCAGCTTCGGCCCTACGCCATTCAGGCGGATGAGTTCGCGGAACAGCTCGCGCTCACGCTTTTCGGCAAAACCGTAGAGCAGGTGAGCATCCTCGCGCACCACCAGGTGGGTGTGCACGGTTACGGGCTCGCCCACCTTGGGCAGACGGTACAGCGTGGTCATGGGAACTTCCAGTTCGTAACCTACGCCATTGACGTCGATAATCAGGTGCGGCGGCTGTTTTTCCGCCAGGGTTCCGCGCAAACGTCCAATCACGTTCCGATCCTTCCTCTCGGGGAGCCGGTCAAAGACCGCTCAACCCTATCAGCAAATGCAGCGGGTGAACGCATCACCCGAACAAAATGTGTATCAGCGCATGAAGCGCCTACAGACGCAAGCGCCCGCCGCGTCGCCGTGCCGTGGCCAGGCCATGCGGCACCAGGCTGGAACGGGTATGGGCGTGGCACAGGGCGATGGCCAGGGCGTCGGAGGCGTCGATCTGCGGCTTTTGCGTCAGTTTCAGCAGGTGCATGACCATCATCATCACCTGCTCCTTGTTGGCCCCACCGGTACCGGCTACCGCCTGCTTGACCTGGGTGGCGCTGTATTCGGCGATTTCCAGGCCGGCTTCGGCGGCGGCGACGATGGCCGCGCCACGGGCCTGGCCGAGCTTGAGCGCCGAGTCGGCGTTACGAGCCATGAACACCCGTTCGATGCCCATGGTTACCGGGCCGTGCTGGGCGATGATTTCACCCACGCCACGAAAAACGATCTGCAACCGCTCGTGCAGCTCGCCGCTGCCGGTGCGGATGCAGCCCGACGCCACGTACTCGCAACCACGGGCGGTCTGGCGTACCACGCCATAGCCGGTGATGCGCGAGCCGGGGTCGATACCAAGAATCAGAGTCATAGTGCCTGTCGAAAAATTGATGCATCTCTGCAAACTGTACCGGCCCTTTCGCGGGTAAACCCGCTCCCACAGGTACTGCACCGACTCTGAATGTGGTGCAGTACCTGTGGGAGCGGGTTTACCCGCGAAAGGGCCGGTACAGGCGCTGACAAACTTGAAGAACTGGCATGGATCGCCAGGACACCTTAGCCGAGGTTTTCCATGATCTCATCGGAAATCTGGGCATTGGAGTAGACGTTCTGCACGTCATCCAGGTCTTCGAGCATGTCGATCAGCTTGAGTACTTTCTCGGCACCGTCCTGGTCGAGTTCGGCGCTGGTGGTCGGCTGCATGACGATTTCCGCGTCAGCGGCCTTGAAGCCCGCCTCTTCCAGGGCATTGCGCACGGCGTAGAAGCTGTTGAACGAGGTGAACACGTCGAACGAGCCGTCGTCGTTGGCCACCACGTCATCGGCATCGGCTTCCATCGCCGCTTCCATCAGCGCGTCTTCTTCCACGCCCGGGGCAAAGCTGATCTGCCCCTTGCGCTCGAACAGGTAGGCCACCGAACCGTCGGTGCCCAGGTTGCCACCACACTTGGTGAAGGCATGACGCACGGCAGCGGCGGTACGGTTGCGGTTGTCGGTCATGGCCTCGACCATGATCGCCACGCCACCCGGGCCGTAACCTTCGTAGCTGAGCTCTTCGACGTTGTCGCTTTCGTTGGTGCCGGCGCCACGGGCCACGGCACGATCGATGATGTCGCGGCTCATGTTGGCGCCCAGGGCCTTGTCCAGCGCCAAACGCAGGCGCGGGTTGGATGCCGGGTCAGCACCACCCTGCTTGGCAGCGACCGTCAGTTCGCGGATCCACTTGGTGAAGATCTTGCCTCTCTTGGCATCCTGGCGCTCTTTGCGGTGCTTGATGTTCGCCCACTTGGAATGACCAGCCATAACGACTCCGAATCCTTTGAATCACAAACAGCCCCGCCCCTGTACGGGGCGGGACGGGAAATTGCCTGCGCCGAAACGCAAAGGCGCATCCATGTGGATGCGCCCGGGGACTGCTTACTCGACCTTGGTCTGTTCGCGCAGTCGGATGTGCAGCTCGCGCAGGGCCTTGGCGTCGACCATGCCAGGGGCCTGGGTCATGACGCACGCGGCGCTCTGGGTTTTCGGGAAGGCGATCACTTCACGGATCGACTGGGCGCCGGTCATCAGCATGACCAGGCGGTCCAGACCGAAGGCCAGACCACCGTGAGGCGGTGCACCGAACTTCAGGGCGTCGAGCAGGAAGCCGAACTTCTCTTCCTGTTCTGCCGCCTCGATGCCCAGCAGGCGGAACACGGCCTGCTGCATCTCTTTACGGTGGATACGGATCGAACCACCACCCAGCTCGGTACCGTTCAGGACCATGTCGTAGGCACGGGACAGGGCCACGGCCGGGTTGGCCTCGAGCTCTTCCGGGGTGCACTTCGGCGCGGTGAACGGGTGGTGCAGCGCGGTGAAGCTGCCGTCTTCGTTCTCTTCGAACATCGGGAAGTCGACCACCCACATCGGTGCCCACTCGCAGGTCAGCAGCTCGAAGTCGTGGCCCAGGCGGATACGCAGCGCGCCCAGGGCTTCGCTGACCACCTTGAACTTGTCGGCACCGAAGAACACGATGTCGCCGTCAACGGCGCCAACGCGGTCGAGGATGGTGTTGAGGTTGGCCTCGGGGATGTTCTTGACGATCGGCGACTGCAGGCCTTCGACGCCCTTGGCGCGCTCGTTGACCTTGATGTAGGCCAGGCCCTTGGCACCGTAGATGCCGACGAACTTGGTGTACTCGTCGATCTTGCTGCGCGGCATGCTGGCGCCGCCTGGCAGGCGCAGGGCGGTAACGCGGCACTTCGGATCGTTGGCCGGGCCGGCGAACACCTTGAAGTCGACGTCCTTGAGCTGGTCGGCGACGTCGACCAGTTCCAGCGGAATACGCAGGTCCGGCTTGTCGGAGCCGTAGCGGCGCATGGCCTCTTCGAAGGTCATGTGGGGGAATTCGCCGAATTCCAGGTCCAGCACTTCCTTGAACAGCTTGCGGATCATGCTTTCGGTCAGGCCCATGATCTCGCTTTCATCGAGGAAGCTGGTTTCGATGTCGATCTGGGTGAATTCCGGCTGGCGGTCGGCACGCAGGTCTTCGTCACGGAAGCACTTGGCGATCTGGTAGTAGCGGTCGAAGCCGGCGACCATCAACAGCTGCTTGAACAACTGCGGCGACTGCGGCAGGGCGAAGAAGCTACCGGCGTGGGTACGGCTAGGCACCAGGTAGTCACGGGCGCCTTCCGGGGTGGCACGGGTCAGGATCGGCGTCTCGACGTCGAGGAAGCCGTTCTCGTCGAGGAAGCGACGGATGCTGCTGGTGATGCGCGAACGCAGGCGCAGCTTGTCGGCCATTTCCGGGCGACGCAGATCGATGAAACGGTAGCGCAGGCGGGTTTCCTCGCCGACGTCGGAGTACTCGTTCAGCGGGAACGGCGGGGTTTCCGCTTCGTTGAGCACGTTCAGCTGGTAGCCGAGGATCTCGATGGCGCCGGAAGCCATGTTGGCATTCACCGCACCTTCAGGGCGCTTGCGGACCTTGCCGGTGATCTGCACGACGTATTCGCTGCGCACGCGGTCGGCAGCGGCGAAGGTTTCGGCGCGATCCGGGTCGAACACGACCTGGGCCATGCCTTCGCGGTCACGGATGTCGAGGAAGATCACCCCGCCGTGGTCGCGGCGACGATGGACCCAGCCGCAAAGGGTGACTTCCTGGCCGTCCAGGCTCTCGTTCAGTTGGCCGCAATAATGGCTGCGCATCATGATGGTGGTTTCGCTTCTCGTGATTCGTGTATTCGGTGGAGGCCTTGGCCGCCCGCAGAGGGCTAATACTGCAAGACCCGGTCACAGCATTCAACTCAGTCGGCCTTGTCGCCGCCTGCCAGATTCTTTTTCGCCCCGGTCTTGAAGTCGGTTTCGTACCAACCGTTACCGCTCAGGCGGAAGCCTGGCACCGACAGCAGCTTCTTCAGCGCCGGCGCCTGGCAGGCCGGGCAATCGGTCAGCGGCGCGGCGCTGATCTTCTGCAGCACTTCCATGCGGTGCTCGCAGGATGCACATTGATAGTCATAAAGGGGCATGGGTGTCTCTCGTCAACCACAACGCTGGCTGCCGGGGCAGCAAAAAGCGGGATTATATATGGTTAGCAAGCACTGCGCAGCCCGCCAGGCGATCAGCGCACACTTGGCGGGTCCAGCAGCCAGGCGACGCAGATCACCCTGATCAGCCCGCTGAAGTTGCGCACCCCACCCTGGCGCAGGTGTACCTCGCGGTCGACGTAGGACAGCACCGCGCTGACCGAGCAGCGGTTGGCCGCGGCGATGCGCTCCAGGATGCCCCAGTAGACGGCCTCCAGCCGCAGGCAGGTGGAAAAGCCGTTGAGCCGCACCGAGCGTGACACCGGCTGGGTCTGCAACATGTCGAAATCCGCCTTGAACGGGTCGATGCACTGTTTACCCGGCCAACGCCCCTGGCCAGCCACACGTTTGCTTGCTTGCATCATGCGCCACACTTCCTCGTCACAGGTACCAGGTGGCCTATGAAGCGCTGATGGGCGAGCTTAAAGCAGCGGCAAAATCTTCCCGCACAAAATTGCGCAGGACCTGTAGGAGCGGCCTTGTGTCGCGATGGGCTGCGAAGCAGCCCCAGGGTTTGAGTGCAATTGCACAAATTGCCGGGGCTGCTGCGCAGCCCATCGCGACACAAGGCCGCTCCTACAAGGGCCGGTACAGCGCTGGGTATCTACTTGCCGTCGAGCAGCACCCGCAGCATCCAGGCGGTTTTCTCGTGCACCTGCATGCGCTGGGTCAGCAGGTCGGCGGTCGGCTCGTCACTGACCTTGTCCACCACCGGGAAGATGCTGCGCGCGGTACGCACCACGGCTTCCTGGCCCTGGACCAGCTGGCGGATCATCTCGTCGGCAGGCGGCACCCCTTCTTCCTCCTTGATCGAGGAGTGCCGCGCATAGAATGCATAAGCCCCCGGCGCCGGAAAGCCCAGAGCGCGAATGCGCTCGGCGATCGAGTCGACCGCCAGCGCCAGTTCGTTGTACTGCTCTTCGAACATCAGGTGCAGGGTGCGGAACGACGGACCGGTGACGTTCCAGTGGAAGTTATGGGTTTTCAGATACAGCACGTAGGTATCCGACAACAGGCGGGACAATCCATCGACGATGGACTTGCGATCTTCTTCACTGATACCGATATCGATTGCCATGAAGTTCCCCTTTCCATAAGGCTTGAGACCCAAGCAGGTGCCGACCACTGTAGCAACACTTGGTACACGCCGCATGTGACATGGCGCAACACATCGCCCGTCGCGGCCTGCGGTTTGAGTAGCCTGCGGCTTTACTGTTAAATAGGCATGGTGCCACCCGTGCGGATTGTCATTGCCGGGTGCATAGGCTGGCCTGCCACGTGTTCGCGCTCTACACCTCATGCGCACCGTGCTGCCAGCTCTTCCTGTGATCGGCCTTATCAACTGTGAGCCAACCCCATGTTCAAGATCGTCCATCTGGTGACGGGCGTGGCAGCCTTGCTGCTATCGCTCATACCCAGCCTGAAAACCGATGCGACACCCTTCCTGCAACAACCCGACGCGGTCTACCTTGCCCTGCTCGGCCTGCTCAACCTGGTGCTGGCCCCGGTCGTGCCACTGTACTACCGCGGCGCGCGGCAGCAGTTGCAGCACCTGGCCTGTGCCCTGCTGGTGGTGGCCGTGGTGCTGCAGACCCTGACACTGCTGGCCCGCCCGGAAATGGGCAACCTGGCCGCACTGGTCTGCGCGGCGCTGGCCGTGGCCGTGCACCTGGCCGTGGGCTTTGCCCGCATCCCGCGCAAGGCACGCGCCAGCCAGCACGCGGCGCAGGATGCCGGCAATCGTGATACCGGTACCGTGAAGTGGTTCAACACGTCCAAAGGCTTCGGCTTCATCTCCCGCGACTCGGGCGATGATATCTTCGTGCACTTTCGCGCCATTCGCGGCGAAGGCCACCGCATCCTGGTGGAAGGCCAGCGCGTGGAGTTTTCCGTGATGCACCGCGACAAGGGCCTGCAGGCCGAGGATGTGGTTGCGGTAACCCGCCGCTGATCCAACTTGTCGAAACCACTCCCTGCAGGAGCGGGCATGCCCGCTCCTGCAGGGGTCCAGGTATCAATAATGAGGCGGTGGCGCCTCGTCCCCTTCGCTGCCGTACTGGCCAACCATCTCTTCGTAACGCTTGATCAGCTCGGCCATCTGCAACTGCAGCCGCTCGATCACCCGCCCCTGCTCGACCACCACGTCATTCAGCGCCTGGATGGTGTCATCCTGGAACGCCTGGCGTGTTTCCAGTTCGACCACTCGCGATTCAAGCGACATGTCAGGCCTCCTGGTAGCCGGCGAGCTGCAGCCCGCGCAGGCGCTGACGAATGGCTTGCACCTGGTCGTCGGTGTAGGCCACCGCCGGGCACTTGCCCCACACCGGTGCCGGCCAGGCGGCGTCGTCGCGCTGGCGCACGATCACGTGCATGTGCAACTGGCTGACCACATTGCCCAGGGTGGCCACGTTCATCTTGTCGGCGCTGTAGCTGGCTTTCAGCGCTTCGGCCAGGCTGGTGGTTTCCTGCCACAACTGCTGCTGCTCCGCAGCATCGAGCTCGAACAGTTCGCTGATACCGGCGCGCTTGGGCACCAGGATGAACCATGGATAGTTGGCATCCTTGCTCAGCAGCAACTGGCACAGCGCAAACTCCCCCAGCACCAGCGAATCCTGCTGCAAACGCGAATCGAGGACGAACACGGCAAATCTCCTTCAGGCAGAACCAACCCGCGTCACGCGGAAAACAGGCCTGCAAGGATACCCTGCACGTTCCCGGTAACACAGCGCTACTTTTCGCACCAAAATGAGGCCACCCGTACGCCTCGCACCACACTTGCCACCCCAAAGGTGACGCTGCATGAACAAGTTGCGGTAACACATTGACTTTCATGACAGCTTTTCAAATTTTAATGATTCTTGACCGTGACACCCCGTCAGGCGGCTCCCGCCCCGTGTTTACGGTACTTTCCGACCCCCGGTAGCAGGTTTTGTGAAAATTTCATGAAGCGTTGCGAATTTTGAGCACGCTTGTTGCATTCCTTTCACGCCAAGTCGGCACGACATCTGCATCGACAGGTGTACGCGACAAATAACAACAGCGGCATTGGTTACCAGGGAGTTTCCCCAACCGGAATCGGTAGTTACAGGTTCGTTACGGTGAAAGAAACAGCGCTGGTGTTGTACGGCCCTTAAACCGGGGCGTGATTTGCGACATGGAAATACTTAAAAGCGACATGGTGAAAAAGTTCCGAAAAGGATGTTTATACCCATATCGCCAACAACAGTCAGCGTGCTATACATTTTCGCCGACATAACAAGAAAGAGCTGCCCCATATAACTAAAACACTTGGACGCAGCGGTACTCTTCCTAAAAACCAAAGGAGCAAATCACGATGCGCGTGATGAAGTGGAGCATGATCGCCCTGGCCGTTGCGGCAGGGACCTCGCAGTTGGCATTGGCCTCTTCCCAGGACGAGTCCAAAGGTTTCATCGAAGACAGCAAGCTGAACGTCAAGACCCGCATGCTGTACTTCAGCCGTGACTTCCGTAACAACGAAGGCGGCCAGAGCCGTCGCGAAGAAACCGGCCTGGGCTTCCTCGGCACCTTCGAGTCCGGCTTCACCCAGGGCACCGTTGGTGTGGGTGTGGATGCCATCGGCATGCTCGGCCTGAAACTGGACAGCGGCAAGGGCCGCGCCGGTACCGGCCTGTTCCCGACCGGCTCCGACGGCCGTTCGCAGGATGACTACTCCAAGGCCGGCGGCGCGGTTAAATTCCGCATCTCCGACACCGTACTGAAAGTGGGTGACCAGTTCACCGCTCTGCCGGTCTTCGCCACTGACGACAGCCGCCTGCTGCCGGAAATCGCCCAGGGCACCCTGATCACCAGCAACGAGATCGAGGGCTTGACCCTGCACGCTGGTCATTTCACCAGCCTGACCGCACAGGAGCAGACCAACCGCGACAGCTTCCGCCTGAAGGAAGCCAACGTGGTAGGTGGTACCTACGCGTTCACCGACAACCTCAGCACCAGCCTGTACTACTCGAAGGTTGAAGACTACTGGCGCAAATACTACGCCAACGTCAACTGGGCTCTGCCGATCTCGGACAAACAAGGCCTGGTGTTCGACTTCAACATCTATGACACCAAGAGCGAAGGCTCGGCCGAGTACCGCGCATTCGATGGCGACAAGCTGGACAACCGCGCATTCAGCCTGTCGGGCGCCTACAACATCGGCGCTCACACCTTCACCCTGGCCTACCAGAAAGTCACCGGCGACGGCGACTATGGCTATGGCATCGACGGTGGCGGCACCATCTTCCTGGCCAACTCCGTGGCCCGTTCCGACTTCAACGCCGAAGACGAGAAATCCTGGCAGGCTCGCTACGACCTGAACTTTGCTGAATACGGCATCCCGGGCCTGACCTTCATGACCCGTTATGTACGCGGTACCGATGCCAACGTCACCGGCACCAGCAACGGCAAGGAATGGGAACGCGACGTAGATATCAAGTACGTGCTGCAGAGCGGCCCGGCGAAAGACCTGAGCTTCCGCGTGCGTCAAGCCACCTACCGTTCTTCCGATGGCACCTACTACGATTCCCCATCGATCGACGAACTGCGCCTGATCGTGGAGTACCCGCTGAGCATCCTGTAAGCCTGGCTTGCAGTGCCCCGCACCTGAAAAAGCCCGGCGATCACGCCGGGCTTTTTCTTGGCTGACAAGCGTCACGCCCTGGGGCATCCTGTACGCCTTCGTTTCGCCCCCGTACAATGCGGGGTCATTTCAATGTCTTAGGCAATCGACACGGCTCACCATGCGCACCAGTCAATATTTGCTCGCCACCCAGAAAGAAACCCCTGCCGACGCAGTGGTCATCAGCCATCAGCTCATGCTGCGTGCCGGCATGATCCGCAAACTGGCCTCCGGCCTGTACACCTGGCTGCCGATGGGCTTGCGGGTGATGCGCAAGGTCGAGGCCGTGGTGCGTGAGGAAATGAACGCCGCCGGCGCCCTGGAAGTGCTGATGCCCAGCATCCAGCCCGCCGAACTGTGGCAGGAATCCGGCCGCTGGGAACAGTACGGCCCCGAGCTGCTGCGCCTGAAGGACCGCCACCAGCGCGACTTCTGCGTCGGCCCGACCCACGAAGAAGTGATCACCGACCTGGCCCGCAACGAGCTGTCCAGCTATAAACAGCTGCCGCTCAACATGTACCAGATCCAGACCAAGTTCCGTGACGAGATCCGCCCGCGCTTCGGCCTGATGCGCGGCCGCGAGTTCATCATGAAGGACGCCTACTCGTTCCATGCCGACCAGGCTTCCCTGCAGGAAACCTACGACCGCATGCACCAGGCGTACAGCAACGTGTTCACCCGCCTGGGCCTGGACTTCCGCCCAGTGCAGGCCGACACCGGCTCCATCGGTGGCAGCTACTCGCACGAATTCCACGTACTGGCCGAGTCCGGCGAAGACGACGTGATCTTCAGCGACAGCTCCGACTACGCCGCCAACATCGAGAAGGCCGAGGCCATCCCGCGTGAAACCGTGCGCCCGGCCCCTACCGAGGAGCTGCGCCTGGTCGATACGCCGAACGCCAAGACCATCGCCCAGCTGGTGGAAAACTTCGGCCTGCCGATCGAGAAGACCGTCAAGACCCTGATCGTGCGCGGCGCCGAAGAAGGCAAGCTGGTAGCACTGATCGTGCGTGGCGACCATGAGCTCAACGAAATCAAGGCGGCCAAGCTGGAACAGGTTGCCGACCCGCTGGTCATGGCCACCGACGCTGAACTGCGCGAGGCCATCGGTGCCGGCGCCGGCTCGCTCGGCCCGCTGAACCTGCCGCTGGAAATCGTCATTGACCGTTCGGTTGCCCTGATGAGCGACTTCGGCATTGGCGCCAACATCGACGACAAGCACTACTTCGGCGTGAACTGGGAGCGCGACCTGCCGGTTCCACAGGTCGCCGACCTGCGTAACGTGGTCGAAGGCGACCCGAGCCCGGACGGCCAGGGTACCCTGGTAATCAAGCGCGGCATCGAAGTGGGCCACATCTTCCAGCTCGGCACCAAGTACAGCGAGGCGCTGAAGTGCCAGGTACTGGGCGAGAACGGCAAGCCGGTAACCCTGTCCATGGGCTGCTACGGCATCGGTGTGTCCCGCGTGGTGGCAGCTGCCATCGAGCAGAGCTACGACGACAAGGGCATCATCTGGAACGACGCCCTGGCCCCGTTCCAAATCGCCCTGGTACCGCTGCGCTACGAAACCGAGGTAGTTCGCGAGGCGACCGACAAGCTGTACGCCGAGCTGACTGCTGCCGGCTACGAAGTGCTGCTGGACGACCGTGACAAGAAGACCAGCCCAGGCATCAAGTTTGCCGACATGGAGCTGATCGGCATCCCGCACCGCATCGTCGTCAGCGATCGCGGCCTGGCCGAAGGCAACCTGGAGTACAAGCACCGCACCGAGCAGGACGCCCAGTCGTTGCCGCTCGATGAAGTGCTGACCTTCCTGCAGGCCCGCGTTCGCCGCTGATAACCAATGCACGAGTGATCATGTTCAAGCGAAGTACCTTTCCCCTGGGGGGCGCCGCACTGTGCGGCGCCCTGCTCGTCAGCGGCTGCGCCAACCAGATGTCCCAGCGCAGCGACCATGAGGAGCGCGTCGAGCGCAAACTGCTCGAGCACACCCTGCAGATCGATGTCGGCGAGCCGAAGGTGATGGAGCTTCCGCAACGACGTGTGCGCGTGCATGAGCAGAAGCGCTTCGAAGTCACCGAATTCGAAGTCACGCGCAGCTATGACCGCTACACGCCTTACCAACCCTGGCGGGAGATCTACGAAATCCCGCTGGGTGCGGTGGCCGTGGTGGCAGGCGTGGGGGCCAACGTGGTCAATGTCTTCGCCCTGGGCAACCTGCCGGAGAGCATCACCCACGACTGGCTCAGCTATGGCGTGGACGGGCTCAATCCGTTCATGAACGTGCCGTCCAACGGCCGTGCCCAGCAGAACCTGGCCGGGATCAGCGAAGTGCAGAAAGGCAAGCGCGAGGAATCTACCAGCGTGCCCTGGAGCGAGCGCCTGGTCGAGGTCAAGGCCGGCAAGATGACCCACGAGCTGACCACCGACAGGAACGGCGTGCTGCGCCTGAACCTGCTCGACAGCCCGTTCTCCGAGCAGAACCTCAACCACATCGGCACCCTGCACCTGCAGGTGCTGGACGAGGACAACGCGGTACGAGGCGATGCCAGCCTGCTGGTCAGCGCCACCCTGCGCAACAAGCTGCTCGAAGCCCATGAACTGATCTTCGATGACCTCGAAGATGACGATGTCGGCCAATGGGTACACCGGGTCAAGCGCTTGTCCGAACTGGGCCTGGAAGAGGAAGCCAGTGAAATGGAACAGAGCCTGATCGAACTGACCCGCAACGATCCGGAGTTGCAGCAGGAGTTTCTGCAGTCGCTGACCAAGGCCACTGGCCGGTTGGTGGCCGACCCGGGCGCGCAGTAACCCGCATCACGCAATACCTTGTAGGAGCGGCCTTGTGTCGCGATGGGCTGCGAAGCAGCCCCATGATTTCAGCCTTGATGCGTGAATTGCCGGGGCTGCTTCGCAGCCCATCGCGACACAAGGCCGCTCCTACAGGGACCGCGTTAAATTGGCGGGCCATTTATTGAGGCGGGAACAGCTCCAGCTGCTCATGCGCCCCGCGCAAGTCGCGCAACCTCACGCCTACCCCCAGCAAGCGCACCGGTTTGCCACCACGGGCAAACGCCTGCCCCAGCAATTGTCGATAACTCTCCAGGTCCCTGCCCGCCCCCGCCTGTTCCATGGTGGTCTGGCTGAAGTCATGGAACTTGACCTTGACGAAGGGCTTTTCCGGTCGGTAACTGCTGTCCATTCGGGCGATACGCTCGTTCAGGCTTTCCAGCAGCTCGGGCAGCCGTGCCAGGCAACTGGCCAGGTCCGGCAGATCGGTGTCGTAGGTGTTTTCCACGCTGACCGACTGCCGGCGGCTGTCATTGTGCACCGCACGTTCATCGATACCCCGCGCCAGCCCCCACAAACGCTCGCCAAAGCTGCCGAACTCGCGCACCAGCGCCAGGCGCGACCAGTCGCGCAATTCCAGGCAGGTTTCGATACCCAACCGCGCCAGCTTGTCTGCCGTTACCTTGCCTACCCCGTGCAGCCTGGCCACCGGCAGGGCGGCGACGAACGCCTCCACTTCGCCCGGAGTAATCACGAACAGGCCATTGGGCTTGCGCCAGTCACTGGCGATCTTGGCCAGGAACTTGTTCGGCGCCACACCGGCTGAGACAGTGATATGCAGGGTGCGGGCGACGCGCCGGCGGATATCCTCGGCAATGCGCGTGGCGCTGCCCGAATACCACTGGCTGTCGCTCACATCCAGGTAGGCCTCGTCCAGCGACAGTGGCTCGATCAATTCGGTGTAGTCGCGGAAGATTGTGTGGATTTCCCGCGAGGCCTCACGGTAGGCCTCGAAGCGCGGCTTGACGATCAGCAGGTCCGGGCACAGCTTCAGGGCGTGCCGCGACGACATGGCCGAACGCACGCCGTAGGCACGCGCTTCATAGTTGCAGGTGGCGATCACCCCACGGTGGTCGGCCGAGCCCCCCACCGCCATGGGCCGACCGGCCAGGCGCGGGTCGTCACGCATTTCGATCGCGGCATAAAAGCAATCGCAGTCGACGTGGATGATCTTGCGCAAGGACATGGATGACCGTCAGCACTGTAAATTCATACAGATAGTATCGCATGTGCCTTCGAGGCATGCAGCCTGTGCCCGGCATTGGTCGATAATCGGCCTGAAAGCCCCGTCGCGCCTGAGCTGCGCGCTATATTCAAACGCTAAGAGTTTGAACAGGAAAGGTTTTTTCAGAAAAAAGCTTGACACCCACGGGTAAATCCGTAGAATTCGATCTCACAGGCGCGGGATGGAGCAGCCTGGTAGCTCGTCGGGCTCATAACCCGAAGGTCGTCGGTTCAAATCCGGCTCCCGCAACCAGATTCGAGAAAAGGCCACTGTTCACACAGTGGCCTTTTTCTTTTGCGTCAAATAATGCGTTGAAAGAAATTTCAAAAAAATCAATGACTAGCGCTTGACACCCATTCTGAAAGCTGTAGAATTCGCCCCACTGACGCGGGATGGAGCAGCCTGGTAGCTCGTCGGGCTCATAACCCGAAGGTCGTCGGTTCAAATCCGGCTCCCGCAACCATATTCGTCAGAACAAACCCCGCCTGTGTAACAGCAGCGCGGGGTTTGTTGCTTTTCCCCTCCTGCTTTTCGTCGCCCCCAATTCCCCCGCCTTCCAGCCAACCCGCAGGCTTGAGAGGTCGTGCCCAGGATGAACTATCTTTAACCCTGCCAGGCCGCTGAAAGCGCTTGAGGCCGGAGTAACATTGGATACGTTTTCCTAAGGGACTCTCACTTGGCCACACCTTTCCCTCACCTCGCGCTGCAAGCCCGGGGCAATCCATGACTTCGCACAACCCCGAACCCCCGGTGCCGCTTGCCTCGGCGCTACCCGGCGCGGTGCAACGCCTGCCCTTGCTCGAACGCTTGAGCCGCTACCGCCAGCCCATCGGCCTGGTAGTGACCCTGGTGTTGTTCACCATGGCCTTGATCGCCTGCCGCCACCTGTTGAGCGAATTGGACATCTATGCCTTGCACGATGCCATGCTCAGCGTCCCGCCCCAGTCGTTACTTGGCGCCTTGCTGGCTACCGTGCTCGGTTTCGTTGTCCTGCTGGGCTACGAGTGGTCTGCCAGCCGCTATGCCGGCGTGAAGCTGCCGGCGAGCAGCCTGGCGCTGGGCGGTTTCAGCGCCTTTGCCATCGGCAACGCCATCGGCCTGTCGATGCTTTCGGGCGGTTCGGTGCGCTACCGCCTGTATGCACGCCAGGGGGTTGGCGCAGGTGAAGTTGCACGGATGACCGTTTTTGCCAGCCTGTCACTGGGCTGCGCGCTGCCGCCCCTGGCCGCCTTGGCGACCTTGAGCGACCTGCCGGCGGCGTCTGCCGCACTGGGTTTGGCGCCTGGCTTGCTGGCGGGTGTCGCAATAGCCGTGCTGCTGGTATGCAGCGTGCTGGTGTTCGGCTTGTACCGCCGTCGCCTGGCTGAGCAACCACTGGCCAACAGCCTGCTGGTACAACTGGGCCGCCGCACACTGCGCCTGCCTGGCGCACGCCTGGCAGCCCTGCAATTGCTGATCACCGCACTGGATGTCGCCGCTGCCGCCACCGTGCTGTACCTGCTGCTGCCCGAAGCACCGCCGTTCGGTGCCTTTGTGCTGGTTTACCTGCTGGCCTTGGCCGCAGGTGTGCTCAGCCACGTACCGGGCGGCGTCGGGGTATTCGAAGCGATCCTGCTGGCAGCTTTTGCCGACCAACTCGGCGCCGCGCCGCTGGCAGCGGCCCTGCTGCTGTATCGGCTGATCTACGTGGTGCTGCCGCTACTGCTGGCCTGCGTGCTGCTGCTGGCCAACGAGGCCCGGCGCCTGCTGTTCGCGCAACAGGCTATCAAGGCCGCTTCCGGGCTGGCCGCGCCGATCCTGTCGATCCTGGTGTTCCTGTCCGGGGTGGTGCTGCTGTTCTCCGGGGCCACGCCCGAGATCGACACCCGCCTGGAGCACATGGGTTTCCTGGTTCCGCACCGCCTGATCGACGCCTCGCACTTCGGCGCCAGCCTGATCGGCGTGCTGTGCCTGCTGCTGGCCCAGGGCCTGCGCCGGCGCCTGTCCGCCGCCTGGCTGCTGACCACCGTGCTGTTGCTGGTCGGCGCCCTGCTGTCGTTGCTCAAGGGCTTCGATTGGGAAGAGGCCTGCCTGCTGACCCTCACTGCCGCCCTGCTCGCCTTGTTCCGCCGTTCCTTCTACCGTCCAAGCCGTTTGCTCGAGTTGCCGTTCTCGCCGGTGTTTCTGGTGGCCAGCGCCTGTGTGGTCGGCGCATCGGTGTGGTTGTTGCTGTTCGCCTACCAGGATGTGCCCTACAGCCATCAGCTGTGGTGGCAGTTCACCCTCGATGCCGATGCCCCGCGTGGCCTGCGCGCCGCCATGGGCAGCGCAGTGCTGCTGGCGGCCGTGGCCCTGACCTGGCTGCTGCGCACCGCACCACCGGTGATCCACCTGCCTGACGAAGAAGAGCTGCTGCGTGCCAACCGCATTCTGCTGGCCTCCGACCAGCCCGATGGCGGCCTGGCCCTGACCGGCGACAAGGCGCTGCTGTTCCACCCTCGCGACAACGCCTTCCTCATGTACGCCCGTCGCGGCCGCAGCCTGGTGGCCCTGTACGACCCGATCGGCCCGGCCCAGGAGCGCGCCGAAATGATCTGGCAATTCCGCGATCTGTGCGACCTGCACCATGCCCGCCCGGTGTTCTATCAGGTGCGCGCCGAGAACCTGCCGTTCTACATGGACATCGGCCTGACCGCGCTGAAGCTGGGCGAAGAAGCCCGGGTCGACTTGCGCCGCTTCGACCTCGAAGCCAAGGGCAAGGAGATGAAGGACCTGCGCTACACCTGGAACCGTGGCGGCCGTGACGGCCTGAGCCTGGAAATCCACGAACCCGGGCATGCCCCGCTGGCAGAGCTGAAGGAAATTTCCGACGCCTGGCTTGGCAGCAAGAACGTGCGCGAGAAAGGCTTCTCGCTGGGGCGCTTCAGCCCTGAATACCTGCAGCATTTTCGCATTGCCCTGATCCGCTTCCAGGGCCGCCCGGTGGCTTTCGCCAACCTGCTGGAAACCCATGGCAACGAACTGGCCAGCCTCGACCTTATGCGTGCGCACCCCGAGGCCCCGAAGCTGACCATGGAATTCATGATGATCGGCCTGATCCTGCACTACAAAAGCCATGACTACGCCCGCTTCAGCCTGGGCATGGTGCCGCTTTCCGGCCTGCAGCCGCGGCGTGGCGCGCCCTTGACCCAGCGCCTGGGCTCGATGGTGTTCCGCCGTGGCGAGCAGCTGTACAACTTCCAGGGGCTTCGACGCTTCAAGGACAAGTTCCAACCGGACTGGGAACCCCGCTACATGGCCGTGCCGGCCGGGCTCGACCCGCTGGTGGCACTGGCCGACACCGCCGCCCTGATCGCAGGCGGCCTGACTGGATTGGTGAAACGTTGATGACCCGACGCTTTTGGCTGTACCTGCTGGTTCCCCTGCTGTTGGCCGCCCTGGGAGGCGCGCTGGCGTTCTGGCTATGGACCCGCCCGGCCCCCGAGGCACGCCTGGAACAACTGAGCATCAATGACACCCGCATCACCCGTGTGACCCCAGGCGTGCACCCCAAGGCCCGAGTGGCCATCGGTGTACCCCAGGACCAGGCGCTGACCGACAGGCAGCTGCTGGACCTGGCCCAGGCTGGCGAAGCGCAACTGGTGCAGGTGATCCTGCCGCCCAACGACTGCAACAAGCAGCAACAGGCCTTGGACCAGGCCATGGGCCAGCTGCCGGAGAAACCGACCCTGGTCGCCGGTATCGGCCCTGGCGCCTCTCAGGCGTGGCGCTGGCTGGCCAGCCAGAACAACGACAAGGCGCGGGCGATTTCCGTGGACTTCAGCCTGGAACAGCCCGGCTGCCAGGCAGCGCTGCCGAAGTCGGCCGCCCACGGCCACTGGAATGTCGCCTGGAACGACAACCCGGATGACGCCAGCGCCGCCTTCGTGCGCGACCAGGCCAATGCCGAAACCAGCATCAGCGACTACGACATTCACCTGCCACAAGTGCTCAAGGCCCAGCTGACCCAGGCCCTGGTCGGCCACGACGGCAACGCCCTGGCCATCCCGGTGGTCGAGGTGCCAGCCGGGCAGACCACCGACACGGTCACCCTGTTCCTTTCCGGTGATGGCGGCTGGCGGGACCTGGACCGCGACGTGGCCGGGGAAATGGCCAAGCTTGGCTACCCGGTGGTCGGCATCGACACGCTGCGCTACTACTGGCAGCACAAGACCCCGGAACAAAGCGCCGCCGACCTGTCCGAGCTGATGCAGCACTACCGGCAGAAATGGGGCACCAAGCGCTTCGTGCTGACCGGTTATTCGTTCGGTGCCGACGTGCTGCCGGCGATCTACAACCGCCTGCCGGCCGAGGATCAGCAGCGAATCGACGCGGTGATGCTGCTGGCCTTTGCCCGCAGCGGCAGCTTCGAGATCGAAGTCGAGGGCTGGCTGGGCAAGGAAGGCCAGGAAGCGCCAACCGGGCCGGAAATGGCCAGGCTGCCGGCCTCCAAGGTGGTGTGCGTGTATGGTGTGGAAGAAACCGACGAGAGCGGTTGCACCGACAAGACTGCGGTGGGTGAACGCCTGAAGCTGCCGGGGGGGCACCACTTCGACGAAAACTACCCGGCACTGGCCAAGCGCTTGATCGGCGAGATCGAGACGCGCCAGGGCAAGTCCAGCGTGGCTGAGCAGAACTGATAAGACCTTGCGGCCCATTCGCGGGTAAACCCGCTCCCACAGGTACAGCGCAAGCTTTGAAAGCTATGCGGTCCATGTGGGAGCGGGTACTGCCTTGAAATCTGTGTTGCACCTCAGATCTCGACCTGGGTCCCCAGCTCGATTACCCGGTTCAGCGGCAGGTTGAAGAAGCGCAAGTTGCCGTTGGCATTCTTCAGCAGGAACGCGAACAGGTTGCCCCGCCAGCGCGACATTCCCTCCAGCCGTGAGGCGATCACGGTCTCGCGGCTGAGGAAGAAGGTGGTGCGCATCGGGCTGAAATCCAGGTCTTCCAGGTGGCACAGCTTCAACGCCGCCGGCACGTCCGGTTCGTCCATGAAGCCGAAGTGCAGCAACACGCGGAAGAACCCGTCGCCATAGGCCTCCACCTCAAAGCGCTCCTGCTCCGGCACCCGTGGCCGATCCTCGCTGACCACCGTCAGCAGCACCACCTGGCTGTGCAGCACCTGGTTATGCAGCATGTTGTGCAACAGCGCATGGGGTACCGCATCGGAGCGTGCCGTGAGAAACACCGCCGTGCCTTCGACCCGGTGCGGCGGCTGAATGCGGATACTGCTGATGAACAGCTGCAGCGGCAGCGCGCCTTCGTCGATACGCTCCATCAGGATCTGCTTGCCGCGCTTCCAGGTGCTCATCAACAGGAACAGCACAGCGCCGGCCAGGACCGGGAATGCCCCGCCCTGGATGATCTTCGGCACGTTGGCGGCAAAGAACAGCCCATCCACAAACAGGAAACCCAGCAGGATCGGCACCGCCACCACCGGTGGCCACTTCCACAGCAGCAACATCACCGCCGAGACCAGGAGGGTGGTCATCAGCATGGTACCGGTCACCGCCACGCCGTAGGCCGCCGCCAGGGCGCCGGACGACCCGAAGCCGATCACCAGCAGCACCACGCCAACCATCAGCGCCCAGTTCACCGCACCGATGTAGATCTGCCCCTGCTCGTCGCTGGAGGTGTGCTGGATCTGCATGCGTGGAATGTAGCCCAGCTGGATGGCCTGGCGGGTCAGGGAGAAGGCCCCCGAGATCACCGCCTGCGAGGCGATCACCGTGGCCATGGTGGCCAACCCGACCAGCGGCAGCAGTGCCCAGCCCGGCGCCAGCAGGTAGAAGGGGTTACGTGCCGCCTCAGGGTTCTGCAGCAGCATCGCGCCCTGGCCAAAGTAGTTGAGCACCAGCGCCGGCAGCACCAGGACGAACCAGGCGCGGGCGATCGGCTTGCGCCCAAAGTGGCCCATGTCGGCGTACAGCGCCTCGGCACCGGTCAGCGCCAGCACCACCGCGCCGAGGATGGCCACGCCCATGCCGGGGTGAACCACGAAGAAGTTCACCGCCCAGGCCGGGTTGAATGCCTTGAGCACTTCGGGGCTCTGCGAGATGCCATGCACTCCCAGCGCGCCCAGCGCCACGAACCAGGTGACCATGATCGGGCCGAACAGCTTGCCGATCTTCTCGGTGCCGTGCTTCTGCACCAGGAACAGCGCCACCAGCACCACCAGCGAAATCGGCACCACCCAGTGATCGATGCCTTCGAAGGCCAGCCCCATGCCCTCCACCGCCGACAGTACCGATACCGCCGGGGTGATCATGCTGTCGCCATAGAACAGCGAAGCGCCGATCAACCCGCACACCACCATCAGCGTACGCAACCTCGGGTAGGCCGCCGTGGCCCGCCGCGCCAGTGCAGTCAGTGCCATGGTGCCACCCTCGCCCTGGTTGTCGGCGCGCAGGATGAACATCACGTACTTGAACGACACCACCCACAGCAGCGACCACAGGATCAGCGACAGGATCCCCAGCACGCCGTCATGGTTGACCGGCACTCCGTACCCTCCGCTGAAGACTTCCTTGAGGGTATACAACGGGCTGGTACCAATATCTCCATAAACCACCCCGACCGCCGCCACGAGCAGGCTCAACGACCGCGTCGCGCCCTGCTTCCCCTCGTGCCCGCCCTCGGCGTGACTGCTTGCCTGAACCATCGACCACTCCCGCAGACGGCCTTGCAAGGCCAGTAGAATTCCCACCTGCGCCCGGAAGCTTGGTACCCCTGACGCAATGGCCCGAAGCATAGCGCAGCGTTCGTGGATTTTCTGCTGGTGCGCCTCTGGCGGGTCACCTGGCGGTTACAACTAAAGGTCCAGAGACTGCATGGGTATGCCCAACGCTGCAGCAATCTTTTCGCGAGTGGCCTTGCGTGGGCGCTCGGCAGCTTCCTGCTGGGCATACGCCGACTGCGAGACGCCCAGGCGCTGGGCAACTTCAGCCTGAGTCAGGTCCAGATGCCTGCGCCAGGCAGCAATGGCGGTCATACCGTCCTTCACCATATAGCCAACGACTTCATTGGGTACCAGGTCCGGTTGCGGATGGCTGGCGATATAATCGGCATACGGCAGCACGACGAAGGCAGGACGCCCGTCAGCATCATTGATGATCTGTACGTTAGTAGGTGTGTTCATCGCGCTTCTTGACCTCCTCGATGCTGACAATTTTGACGCTACCGTCCCAGTCGAAAAGTATCCGGTAGTTACCCACCCTGAGACGGTAACCATAATGGTGATTGACCAGCGCCCTGATGTTTTGAACGTGCGGCATGTGCATCAATGCCTGAACAGCATCGTAGACCTTTGACTGATCAATCCTGTCGATTTTCCTGAGTTGCTTCACAGCTTTGCGTGACCAGTTGATCGTATTCATTTCCACGCCAGTCTTATAAGAAAACTATAAGAATCGAATAAGTTCAAGAAAAGGTTTCACCGGCGCAGACGAGGGTGACGGGCGGGGTCTATTGATTCAAGGGGAACCATTGCCAGGCTGTGTTTCGAGGTTTTGCCGAGCAAGCAACTTATGGTTGGCTGGCATAGCGCAGCGTTCGTCGCATTTCTGCTGGTCAAGCGACCCTGCGCTCGCTAGAATTGCGCACTTTTTGATCAGAGGCGCCAAAAGCGCCCGTCAAGATCGCCCCCGATTCCGGTCGGGCGACCTGCATTCAATACCGAGGTTAGTCATGTCCACCACGCCCGCCACCCCCAAGGTAGGTTTCGTAAGCCTGGGTTGCCCAAAAGCCCTGGTCGATTCCGAGCGCATCCTGACCCAGCTGCGCATGGAGGGCTATGAAGTCGTGCCCACCTACGAGGACGCCGACGTGGTGGTGGTCAACACCTGCGGCTTCATCGACAGCGCCAAGGCCGAGTCGCTGGAAGTGATCGGCGAAGCGATCAAGGAAAACGGCAAGGTCATCGTCACTGGCTGCATGGGTGTCGAGGAAGGCAGCATCCGTGACGTGCACCCGAGCGTGCTGTCGGTCACCGGCCCGCAGCAGTACGAGCAGGTGGTCAACGCCGTGCACGAAGTAGTGCCGCCACGCCAGGACCACAACCCGCTGATCGACCTGGTACCGCCGCAGGGCGTCAAGCTGACCCCGCGCCACTATGCGTACCTGAAGATTTCCGAAGGCTGCAACCACAGCTGCAGCTTCTGCATCATCCCGTCGATGCGCGGCAAGCTGGTCAGCCGCCCGGTCGGCGAAGTGCTGAGCGAGGCCGAGCGCCTGGTCAAGGCCGGGGTCAAGGAGATCCTGGTGATTTCCCAGGACACCAGCGCCTACGGCGTCGACGTCAAGTACAAGACCGACTTCTGGAACGGCCGCCCGGTCAAGACCCGCATGCTCGAGCTGTGCGAAGCCCTGAGCAGCCTGGGTGCCTGGGTACGCCTGCACTACGTGTACCCTTACCCGAACGTCGACGACGTGATCCCGCTGATGGCCGCCGGCAAGATCCTGCCGTACCTGGACATCCCGTTCCAGCACGCCAGCCCGAAAGTGCTCAAGGCCATGAAGCGCCCGGCCTTCGAAGACCGCACCCTGGCACGTATCAAGAACTGGCGCGAGCAGTGCCCGGAGCTGGTGATTCGCTCCACCTTCATCGTCGGCTTCCCGGGCGAGACCGAGGAAGACTTCCAGTACCTGCTGGACTGGCTGACCGAAGCCCAGCTGGACCGCGTGGGCTGCTTCCAGTACTCGCCGGTGGAAGGCGCCCCGGCCAACGACCTGGGCCTGGAAGAAGTGCCGGACGACGTCAAGCAGGACCGCTGGGACCGCTTCATGGCCCATCAGCAGGCCATCAGCGCCGCCCGCCTGCAACTGCGCATCGGCAAGGAAATCGACGTGCTGATCGATGAAGTGGAAGAGCAAGGTTCGGTTGGCCGCAGCTTCTTCGATGCCCCGGAAATCGACGGCAGCGTGTTCATCGATGGCGACCACGGCTTCAAGCCGGGTGACAAGGTGCGTTGCCGCGTGGTGGATGCCGACGAATACGACATGTGGGCTGAACCCATTTAATCGCGCTGGAACATAATGCCTGGCAGTTATGTAATTTGGGGCCGCTTCGCGGCCCATTGACGCTATCTGACAGGCATTACCGGGTCTGGGGCTTTTTCGTCAGAACGCGTGAAAAAGCATCAGGCCGCCCTCTGCATCCGGGCTGGCATCCGAGAAGCCTTTGACTGCATAGAGTTGCACTTTCCACTGCTGGTTGAGCTTGTGTGTCAGGAACAGGGTAAGTTCCTTGATCTGCGCGCCCGTCGAGACGACCTTCTGCCGCCAGTCGTAGGAGGCGCCCGCGGAAGTGCCTGCAGCCACGGGCATGGCGAAGCCGAGACTGGCAAATATCGGGTCGTCGAAATCGCTGTCGGGCGGGTCGCCGAACTTCTTCCAGCCCAGGGTCGCGAAGCCGGTCACCGGGCCAAAGGCCTTGGCGATGTCGACCTGGCCGGTGTAGTCGTATTCACCGGTGCCCAGGCACTGGTCTTCATCGGCAGTGGGGAATTTGACCTTGCCGATCAGGTCCAGCATCAGGCCGCCGTCACTGCCATCGAGCAGGGCGTAACCGGCGCTGGCAACCGTGTCCCCCAGCCCGCTTTCCACATCCCGGCAGCCACCGGGCAAGGGGTCACCATTCGGGCCCACTTCAGGGTTGGTGATGCGCAGCCAGGGCACGGTGACCTTGTAGGTCATTGGGCCGGTTTCATACTTGCCGACCACGGGGATGTACCAGATTTCCGAGGTTGTACCCGTGCCATAGTCGCCACTTGAATAGTCCATTCCTATGGCGGCGCTGAAGGTATCGCCCAGCACCGACGCACTGGCGCATGACAGCAAGCAGGCGAAAAGAGGGAGCGTGGGTCTCATCTGCACCTCGGTATCCCGGACGGGAAGGGTGATCGCACTTACCCAGCCTAGTTGCCTAATGCCCGGATCGCTCTGGATGCTCCACTTTTTCGACTTTCTCTACTGTCTCGGGCCTTTCGACCTTTTCAACCTTCTCTACTTTCTCGACCTTCTCTACTTTTTCTACCTTCTCGACTTTCTCAGGCTTTTCGATCTTCTCGACCTTTTCGGGCTTCTCGGCTTTCTCGATCTTCTCGACTTTTTCTACTTTCTCTACCTTTTCAACCTTCTCTGCTTTTTCAATCTTTTCCACCTTTTCAAGCTCGACCTTCTCTACCCGGTCAGAGCTGCCACTATTGCTGCTCTCGGGTTGCTCCACGGTGTCGACATGTTCCGACTTTCCGGACTTGTCCACGCTTTCAGTACTGTCCCGCCCACTGGAATCGTCAACACCGCCGCGCCCGCTGTGGTCATCGCTGCTTTCAATGCGATCACTGGTCGCATCGCGTCCGCCATGCCCGCTATTGCTGGAACCTTCAGCGTCACGGGTGCCGTGCTCGCTGCCACGCCCCGAATGCCCTCTGTCCGGGTTGTCAGCACGGTCGTCATCGAACTCCACGCGGGTTGCCCGCAGCTCGTGCCTGCCATTGAACACCCCGCTCACCCGCACACGTTGATCGAGCGCCAACGCCGCGGGCTGCTTGCCGACGATCACGGTGCCCTGCCCCAGCGTCACCTTGATGCCTGCCACCACCAGTTGTTGAGCGTGGCTGCGCTGTACCAGCCCCTCGATCACCGCCGTCTGCACACGGCCAGCAAAAGGCAGGCTCGGGTCTGGGCGGGTTTGCGCCACTTCCAGCTGCCGTCCGGTCCACTGCCCACGTACCAGCACTTCCCGCGCAGGTGCCACACGGGTTCCCAGCTTCAGCCCCTGGAGGCTGCCGGCACGGTCAACCGCACCGATGGCACTGGCTTCCCTGAGCCCCGGCGCACGCTCGATACGGCTGGCTACCACTTCGCCCCTTGCATCGCGCAGGCCACTGACCCTGACCGGCTCGCCCGGGCGCAGCCCTTCAGCCACCCGCGCCCCTGCAGCAAGCCGCACAGGTTGGCCCATGACCCGCAGGGGGGCCGAAGCATTGGGCAGTGCCGTCAGCGGCCCTTCGTAAACGTTGAGGATCGAGATGCGCCCTGCTTGCAGGCCGCGTTTGCCGGCAAATGCCTCCACCGCGACAACCTGGCCGATTGCCAGGTGAGCGCTACTGGCAGGCGCACCGTTTTCACTCACCGGCACGTCCTTGCCAAAGTGCACTTCCAGGCCATTGACGCAGATCGAGGCAAACCCGGTGATGGTGCCGACGATGCCCGTGCCACCGGTACCGCCCGGGCGCAGGATCGGTGCGCCGGTACCGCCTACCCCGCCGTGATCGATGAAGGTGCCGTCCACACCGTCGGCCACCGCACCGGTCCCGCCCGTACCGCCGGGACGCTGCGGCAGCGGTGCACCGGTGCCACCCACTCCGCCGTTTTCGCTGCGTACACCGGTACCACCGACCCCGCCCGTCCTGGCCCCGGTACCACCAATACCGCCCGGAAACTGCAAGCCCGCCGCCCCCGCCATACCCACTTCGTCACGGCTGACACATACCGGTGCTGCGGCCACCTCGGCAGGCGCCACCAGGTTCAGCCCGAAACCCAGGACCAGTGTGACGACACTGAGGCAGCGCGCGAGGGAAGTCATGGGTCTGGTGTCTTCGACAAATCGGGGTCGGTAGTTTCAGTGTAGAAATAAAGCCCTACCGTGATGCGCTGACGTTGCTCGGCGCTGGGCACATCGGCATCTTCCAGGTCTGATGCGAGCCGACTGAAGGCAAGCAGCATCTGCATGCCGTCCTTGTCCACCGCCGCACGCAGATGGTCGACGCTGGCCGGGCTCAAGGCGTCGTAGTGCACGCTGCGTTCAAAGAACGGCTGGCCGTCCCCACTCAGGTTGTGCACTGCTGCGCAGGCATGGTCATGCAGGTTGTGGCCAAAGTACGCGGCCTTTTCGTCGAAACCCTTCTGCGGCACGAATGCCTGGGCCTCCAGGTGAACACAGTCCTGGTCGTCGAGCCGGACGATACCCAGGCGCAACCACTCATCCAGCACCACCCGCCCGCGGATGTCGGTGCTGATCTTCGCCACCAGCGCATCGAAGGAACAATCGCCGCCAACGCTCGCCAGGCGCGGCAACGGCAGCGCCTGGCCAGGCGCCGAGCAGAACGGCTTGCCAGTGGTCCACATATTGACCAACTGTGCACCTAACGTGATGTTTCCCGGCAGCGCGGCGAGCGATACGCCCCCCTCGCTGCGCAAACGCCGGACATCTTTGCGATGCACGCCCGTGAGCAAGCTGATGCGGCTGTCGGTCGGCGCTGTACCGTCCAGGCGAAACTCGCGATGGGCCACGTCGACGAACACTTCCTTGAGCAGGTCGGCGAACATCGTGTAGGTGACCCCTTTGCGCAGCATCAGGCGCACCAGAGGACGCATGACACGCCGCAGTGCGCTTAACATCGAAGGGGGGATGGTAGGCGATTGCATTGAGCGCATTCCTTGACAGATGAACCCAGTATACGACGCGGGAAAAGATCCCACACCAACTGTGACCATATCCCTGACGAGATGAGGGATAGTCGTCGGCGCTCATTGCATTCGCGTTGAGTGGGCTGCCGTGTATCCGAACCCGGCCTCATGCAGGCCCGCCCCGTGGGCACTGCATGAGACCGTTCAGAGCCAGTCAGCTCCTGCTGTTGTCATCACCCGGTTCGCCTGCGGCATGCTCACCGCGGTCATCACCCGGTTCGCCACCCAGATGGTCGCCACGATCATCACCAGGTTCACCACCAACGTGATTGCCATGGTCATCGCCAGGCTCACCGCCAACATGATTGCCATGATCGTCCCCGGGCTCACCGCCAACGTGATTGCCATGATCGTCACCGGGCTCACCGCCAACGTGATTGCCGTGATCGTCCCCAGGCTCACCGCCAACGTGATTGCCATGATCATCACCCGCTTCAGCGTGGTTGCCGCTGCGCCCAGAGTTCGAGGAGCCGTCATGGCCGCGCCCACTGTTGCCGGCATGGCCATCTCCATCCCCGCCAGCGCCGTGGCCGCCGCCTTCACCGCCATGGCCGCCACCGCCGCCACCGTGACCACCGCCGCCACCACCATGGCCACCGCCGCCACCACCGTGGCCGCCACCGCCGCCACCGTGACCACCTCCACCACCACCGTGGCCGCCACCACCTCCGTGACCACCACCGCCACCACCATCCTTGGCGTAGGCGCTGGAGCCATTGGATATCGAGTCCGGGATCAGAACGATGGAAGTCGACAGCACGCCAGCAACGGCAACCGCCAATAGCGCCTTTTTGAACAGCACATGTATTTGCATATTTCGTCTCCAGGTCGTCGCCATGAGAAACGCCAAATCAAGCCGGGAATCCTGTGTTCGGTTCTTGCTTTTCATTGCGTGGGAATTTTTCCCACGGGAAAGTAATAGACCGCCAAACCCCGAGGTTCAAGCAGCGCACGGAGAAGCCGACCGGTGGTTGGCCTGCTATGTTTGCCTTATCGTCATGGAGGAACACCGGCATGCATTCGGTACTGACGCTGCAAACCCCGCGCTTGAGTGACTACGGCGAACTGGTACAGGTGTGGGAGGACTCGGTACGCGCCACCCACGACTTCCTGCCGGATTGCTACATCGTCTTGCTGCGCGACCAGGTGCTGCGTCGCTACCTCGATGCAGTGATGCTGATCTGCTGCAAGGACCGCCAGCGCATCTGCGGCTTCGCCGGGGTCGCCAACGGGCGCGTGGACATGCTGTTCGTCGCACCGAAGTACCGTGGCAAAGGGGTTGGCAAGCGCCTGCTGCACTATGCGATCGACGAACTGAATGCCGAGCGCCTGGACGTCAACGAACAGAACCCGCAAGCCTTGGGCTTCTACCTGCATGAGGGCTTCGAGGTGATCGGCCGTTCGGAAACCGACGGCCTGGGGCAACCCTACCCGCTGCTGCACATGCGCCTGCGCAAAACGGCGTAAATGACACAGATTCCCAGCCCCTCTGCCGCGCGGGCAGGTACAATGCAGGTCTTTCCCTGCCTTTGCGAATTGCCGTCATGTCCGAACCCGTCCGCCTGTCCAAACGCCTTATCGAGCAGCTTGGCTGCTCCCGCCGCGAGGCCGAGCTGTATATCGAGGGCGGCTGGGTCACGGTCGATGGCGTGGTGGTCGAGCAACCGCAGTTCAAGGTCGAGCAGCAGCGCGTCGAACTGCTGCCGGGTGCCCGTGCCGAAACGCTGGAACCGGTAACCCTGCTGCTGAACCAGCCGGCCAGCGTGGACAGCGAAACCGCCCGCGCCAGCATGAACATGAGCAGCCTCAGCGAAGCCCACCGCGAAGGCGTGCGCGCACTGCACGGGCATTTTGCCCGGCAGGCCTGCGTGGCGCCGCTGGAGCGCGGTGCCAGCGGCCTGCAGGTATTCACCCAGGACTGGCGGGTAACCCGCAAGATCGACGCCGACCTGCGCCGCCTGGAACAGGAATTCATCGTTGAAGTGCGCGGCGAGACCACGCCCCAGGCGCTGGAACGCCTGGCGCGTGGTGCCACCCGCAATGACCGCGAGCTGCCTAAAGCCAAGGCCAGCTGGCAGAACGAAACCCACCTGCGCATGGCCCTGAAAAACCCGCAGCCAGGGCAGATCGCCGAGCTGTGCGCCTACCTGCGCCTGGAGCTGGTAGGCATGCGCCGCATTCGCCTGGGTGGCGTGTCGATGGGCAAGCTGCCCCTGGGCCAGTGGCGCTACCTGGCCACTACCGAACGTTTCTAAGCAATACGCCGCGCCACAGGTGCGGCACCTGAACAGGATTCTGCAACAATGAACCACAACGACGTCCTGCGCAGCCTGCGCTACATGCTCAAGGTGAATGACGCCAAGATGGCCGAAATCATCGGGCTATCCGGCCTCGACGTGCATCCCCTGGTGCTGGCCACCTACCTGAAGAAGGAAGACGAGGAAGGCTTCGTGCGGTGCCCGGAACGGGTCATGGCGCACTTTCTCGACGGCCTGGTGATCCACCGCCGCGGCAAGGATGACAGCCGCCCGCCGCAGCCGATCGAGCTGCCGGTAACCAACAACCTCATCCTCAAGAAGCTGCGGGTGGCCTTCGAGCTCAAGGAAGATGACCTGCATGCGATCCTCAAGTCGGTCAACTTCCCGGTCAGCAAACCCGAGCTCAGCGCGCTGTTCCGCAAGGCCGGCCATGACAACTACCGCCCTTGCGGCGACCAGCTGCTGCGCAACTTCCTCAAGGGCCTGACCCTGCGCGTGCGCGGCTGATTGGCCATGCAGCATACGGTTACCCCGGTCGGCATCATCCGCTCCTGTTTCAAGGAGAAGTTCGCCATCCCGCGCCAGCCGCAACTGGCGCCCGCCGCACGCGGCGTGCTCGAGCTGCTGCCACCGTTCGACCAGGGCGATGCGGTCGAGGGGCTGGAGCAGGTCAGCCATGTCTGGCTGCTGTTCCTGTTCCACCAGGCACTGGAAGACAAACCCCGCCTGAAAGTGCGGCCACCGCGCCTGGGTGGCAACAAGAGCATGGGTGTGTTCGCTACCCGCGCCACTCACCGGCCCAATGGCATCGGCCAGTCGGTGGTACGCCTGGAAGGCGTGGAGCCAGGGCGCCTGCTGTTGTCTGGCATCGACCTGCTCGACGGTACGCCGGTGCTGGACATCAAGCCGTATGTGCCATACGCCGATAGCATCGCTGGCGCCAGCAACCAGATGGCCAGCCAAGCGCCCGCCGCGATCGCCGTGCAGTGGGGCGACAATGCCCTGCCCCAGGCTCGCGAACATGCACTGCGCCTGGGTGAACCGCTGGTGGAGCTGATCGAGCAGTGCCTGGCGCAGGACCCACGGCCGGCCTACCAGGTGCCGCCGGCCGAGCGGGTGTATGGGGTGAAGTTCTGGGATGTCCAGGTGCGCTGGCACTACCCGCAACCGGACGTGATCCGGGTGCTGGAGGTGGTGCTGGCCTGACCTCTGGACTGTACGCGGTCTTCGCGCCTGTACGCGGTCCCTTGTAGGAGCGGCCTTGTGTCGCGGAAGGGGCGCGTAGGGGCCCCAGGATCTCGGCCATCCTGCAAGGTTGCCGGGGCTGCTACGCAGCCCTTTCGCGACACAAGGCCGCTCCTACAGAGGACCGCGCACAGGTATGAAGGCACATGAAAAAGGCGACCCTGAGGTCGCCTTTTTCTTTTCACCATCCCGCGATCAGCGAGCCGGGCCTTCAGCCACGCCCAGGTCGTCGGTCGGACGGGTATCGACCAGCGGCGCACCACCGGAGGCCAGCTCCGATGCCAGCTTGTCGTTGTCCATTTCCTTCACCCACTTGGCCACAACCACGGTGGCAACGGCGTTGCCAACCAGGTTGGTCAGGGCGCGGGCTTCGGACATGAAGCGGTCGATGCCGAGGATCAGCGCCAGGCCGGCAACCGGCAGGTGGCCAACGGCCGACAGGGTGGCGGCCAGTACGATGAAGCCCGAACCGGTAACACCGGCAGCACCCTTGGAGGCCACCAGCAGCACCAGCAGCAAGGTGATCTGGTGAGTGATGTCCATGGTGGTGTCGGTGGCCTGGGCAATGAACACCGCAGCCATGGTCAGGTAGATCGAGGTGCCATCGAGGTTGAACGAGTAACCGGTCGGGATCACCAGACCAACCACCGACTTCTTCGCACCCAGGCGCTCCATCTTGGCCAGCATGCGTGGCAGGGCCGACTCCGAGGAGGAAGTACCCAGCACGATCAGCAGTTCTTCACGGATGTAGCGGATCAGCTTGAGGACACTGAAACCGTGGGCGCGGCAGATACCGCCCAGCACCACCAGCACGAACAGCAGGCAGGTGATGTAGAAGCAGGCCATCAGGTAGCCCAGTTGCACCAGCGAGCCAACGCCGTACTGGCCGATGGTGAAGGCCATTGCACCGAAGGCACCGACCGGGGCCAGTTTCATGATCATGTTGATGATGTTGAACATGACATGGGCGAAGCGGTCGATCATGTCCAGCACCGGCTTGCCGTAGCTGCCCAGGCGGTGCAGGGCGAAGCCGAACAGCACGGAGAACATCAGCACTTGCAGGATGTCGCCGTTGGCGAAGGCGCCGACCACGGTGTTGGGGATGACGTTGAGCAGGAAGCCGACAGTGGTCTGCTGCGCGCCGGCGGCCGCGTAGGCAGCCACGCTGCTGGCGTTCAGGGTGCTGACGTCGATGTGCATGCCAGCGCCCGGCTTGACCACGTTGACGACGACGAGGCCGATGATCAGGGCGATGGTGGAGACGATTTCAAAGTACAGCAGCGCGTAGCCGCCGGTCTTGCCGACCGACTTCATGCTCTGCATGCCGGCGATGCCGCTGACCACGGTACAGAAGATGATCGGGGCGATGACCATCTTGATCAGTTTGACGAAGCCGTCACCCAAGGGTTTGAGGGCGACGCCGGTCTCTGGGTAGTAGTGGCCGAGCAGGATGCCGATGGTGATGGCGACCAACACCTGGACATACAGGGATTTGTACAGCGGCTGACGTGTCGTCATGGCTAATTTTCCTCAAGTGTGCCGGTTCACCCTTCCCAGGGCGATGGGGCACCTGAATCGCTAACCCTCCTGCACCTGGAGGGATTTGTCGTTGTGTTCGAGCTGCCTGGGCAGGCCTCTGCGAGGATCAATAGCAAGGGTGGTGCCAAAATGCCCACCAAGGGTGCAAAGGCCGTATTTGCGAGGGATAAACGCCCAACGACGGGGCGGTTTGCCTGAGGAAGGCTGGCGGATTTCCGCCCGATGGCGGGATTTGTACAGGGGCATTGGCGGGAATCCGCCCATTGTAGTTGCCTGTGCCGGCCTCTTCGCGGGTAAACCCGCTCCCACAGGAACCGCACAGGGTCGAGTGCAGTGCGCCCCCTGTGGGAGCGGGTTTACCCGCGAAGAGGCCGGCCAAGCCAGCAAATCACTCGAGGTTGAAGGTGATCCTGAACGCAGCGCCCCCCAGAGGAGAATCCCCCAGGCTCAGCTCGGCGTCATAGCTGTCGACGATATCCTTGACCACCGCCAGCCCGATCCCCTGCCCCGGGTGCTGGCTGTCCAGCCGCTCCCCACGCTCCAGAATCCGCTCACGCTGGTCCGCCGGCACCCCCGGCCCGTCGTCCTCGATGCACAAGGTCAACTGCCCAGGCGCCTGCTCCAGGCTTACGCGCACCTGGCCCAGGCTCAGGCGGTAGGCGTTCTCCAGCAGGTTGCCCAGCAGCTCCAGCAACGCGCCCTGCTCCATCGGCACCTGCGCCGCATCGGGCAGTTGCAGCGTCACATCCACCCGCTTGTCCCGGTACACCTTGGCCAAGGTGCTGCACAGGCTTTCGAGCAACGGCCGCAGCAACACGCTGTGGCGTACCAGGCCGCTCTTGCGCAGGCTGGCGCGTTGCAGCTGGTAGTCGATCTGCTGGCTCATGCGCTCGATCTGGCTCTGCAGCACGCGCGCCTGCTCGCGCTCGCCGCTACGCTGCTGCAGGCTTTCGCCCACCCCCTGCAACACCGCCAGCGGCGTCTTCAGGCTGTGCGCCAGGTCATCGAGCGAATCACGGTAGCGCTGACGCTGCTCGCGCTCGCTGCGCAACAGGCGGTTCAGCGAGCCGGTCAGGCGCAGCAGCTCCCGTGGGTGTTCGCCACTCAGGCCATCCCGCACGCCCGACTCCACGTCGTCCAGCTCGCGGCTGAGCCGGCGCAACGAACGCAGGCCCCAGGTCAGGCCGGCCCACAGCAGCACCAGCAGCGCCAGCAAGGCCGCGCCAAAACCCAGGTAGAGCTTTTCGCGCAGGCCATCGAGGGTGTGCTGGTATTCGCGCACCGGTTGCAGGGCAACGATGCTGTAGGCGGCGCTCTGGCCACCCAGCAGCTTGATCTCGACGTCATAGACGAAGAACTCTTCGCCATCGGCCTGGTGAATGCGGGCGAATTCGTTGCCTCGGCCGTCGTAGCGCGGGCGGTAGTTGACGTTCTGCGCGGCGGTTGCCCGCGACTGCCAGACCAGCTTGCCGTCGCGGTCGAAGATATAGCCGAGCAGGCCGGTGTACGGCAGGTTGTAACGCTCGTCCGGCAGCAGCGTAGGCATCTGCAGTTGGCCGTGCTCGATGCGCGCAGCGGAAATCAGCGTGGTCACATCCGAGGCCAGGCGTTGTTCGATCGACTCCTGCAGGGCCAGGCTGAAGGCCTTCTGCAAGGCCGGCAGCAGCGCCAGCATGAACAGCAGCGCCAGCACCGCGGCCGCCAGCATCAGGCGCACCCGCAGCGAACGGATCATCGGCAGCGCTCGGTGAACAGGTAGCCCAGGCCGCGCACGGTGTCGATCGGTTTGAAGCCGTGCTCGCCCTCGAGCTTGCGCCGCAGGCGGCCGACCAGCACTTCGATGACATTGGGGTCGCGTTCCTCGTCACCCGGGTACAGCTGCTCCATCAGGCGGTCCTTGGCCACCACCTGCTGGTGATGGCGCATGAGGTATTCGAGGATGCGGTATTCGTAGGCGGTCAGGGCCAGGGGCTGCTCGTCCAGCGTCGCCTGCTTGCGGTTGAGGTCGAGCACCAGCGGGCCGGCGGCAATGGTCGACTGTGTGAAGCCGCTGGAGCGGCGCAGCAGGGCGTTCAGGCGTGCCTCGAGTTCTTCGAACTGGAACGGCTTGACCAGGTAGTCGTCGGCACCGGCGGCCAGGCCCTCGACCTTGTCCTGCCAGTTGCCGCGGGCGGTGAGGATGAGAATGGGGAAGGTCTTGTCCTGGCTGCGCAGGCGCGTGATCAGCTCCAGCCCGCTGATGCCAGGCAGGCCCAGGTCGATGATGGCCAGGTCGAAGTGGTATTGCCCGGCCTGGTACAGCGCCTCCTCGGCATCGGCGACCGCCTCGACCACATGGCCGCTTTCGCCCAGGCGGGTGTAGAGGTGATGGCGAAGCAGGGCTTCGTCCTCGACCACCAGCAGTTTCATGTGCAGCTCCTTGATATGTATTGCCTGTACCGGCCCTTTCGCGGGTAAACCCGCTCCCACAGGTACTGCACAGGTTTGAAGAACTGCGCGATCCCTGTGGGAGCGGGTTTACCCGCGAAGAGGCCGGTACAGGATAACCCGGCTCGCCCGTCAGAACTTGTAGCTTGCAGCCAGGTAGGTCTGCGCGCTGCTGGTCAGGCGCAGGGTGCCGTCCTTCGGCCCGCCGTGCGCACCCACTTCGGTGGCGGCGTTGGTACGCAGGTAACGATAGCCCAGTTCCACCGAAGCCTTGTCGGTGATGTCCTGGATCACGCCGGCCTGCAGGCCATACGCGTAACCGTAGTCGGTATCCCGGCTGGCACCCGGGGAGTCCTGGGTCAGCTTGGTCACGCCCAGGCTGCCGCCGCCGAACAGCTTGGTGGTGTCACCCACCGGCAGGAACAGGTCGTAGCTGCCCAGCAGGTTTTCCTGGCGCAGCTTCAGGCCGCTGTGGTCGCCCGAGACATTGTCGTAAGTCATGTAGTAGCGGCCCTGGTCATTGATCTTGCCCACGCGCACGCCCCAGGTGTCGTCCTTGCCGATGATGCCGTCGGCGTTGAGGTGGTCGGTGTTGCGCTGCAGCAGGCCGGACTTGCGAACCTTGTCGCTGGTCTGGCCGTAGGTCAGGCTGGCGAAGTTGTCGTCAGCGGCCTGGGCAGTGGTGATGCCAGCGGCGCAGACGGCCATGGCGGCAAGCAGGGTGTTGAAGGTTTTCATGGCTGGATACTCCAGTTGAGTGCGCTGTTTCGGTCTGGAAGCTAGAGTAAGCAGGGCACCCTGAACCGCGACTGAACCCTGGCTGAACCTCGGCTGAACGAACCGTTTGCAGAACAAGGAGTAGTGACCATGCGCGCCCTGCTGGCCTTGACCCTGATGTGCAGCGCCGCCCTCGCCCAAGCGGCGGTACAAACCCGCGAGATCCCCTACCAGGACGCCGACGGCAACCGCCTGGTCGGCTACTACGCCTATGACGACGCCATCGAAGGCAAGCGCCCCGGCATCGTCGTGGTGCATGAGTGGTGGGGGCTGAACGACTACGTCAAGCGCCGCGCCCGCGAGCTTGCGGCGCTGGGCTACAACGCGCTGGCCATCGACATGTATGGCGACGGCAAGCAAACCGAACACCCTGCCGACGCCAAGGCGTTCATGACAGCGGCGACGAAAGACCCCAAGGCCGCGGAGCGGCGCTTCGATGCCGGCCTGGAGCTGCTCAAGCTGCAGCCCAATACCAACAAGCACCAGTTGGGGGCAGTGGGTTACTGCTTTGGCGGCAAGGTAGCGCTGGATGCCGCGCGGCGAGGGGAAAAGCTCGATGGCGTGGTGAGCTTCCACGCCCCGCTGGGCACGCAGACACCGGCCAGGCCGGGCGTGGTGCGGGCCGATATCCTGGTGGAGCATGGTGCGGCGGACACCCTGGTGACCGAGCAGCAGGTGGAAGCGTTCAAGGCGGAAATGGATGCAGCCAAGGTCAATTACCAGTTCGTCAGTATTCCCGGGGCCAAGCACGGGTTCAGCAACCCGGATTCGGACCGCATGGGGCACGGTGAACATGGCGGGCCGGATATTGCCTATGACCAGGCGGCGGATGCCAGTTCCTGGGCGGATATGCAGGCGTTCTTCAAGAAGGTGTTCAAGTAAGGAGTGCCGGGGCCGATGTGGGAGCGGCCTTGCGTCGCGAAAGGGGCGCAAAGCGGCCCCAGGATCTCAGCAGTTCTGCAAAATCGCCGGGGGGCGCTGCGCGCCCCTTTCGCGACGCAAGGCCGCTCCCACAAGGATGCATTGCCACGCTGGCTCCCTTAGTGCCCGTACAGCTGGCACAATACCCCCCATGAACACACTCCCCGCCTGCTGCGCCCCGCTCCAGCACCACTGGCCCCTGCCCCGCCCACTACCCGGCGCGGTGCTGGTCAGTTGCTACTTCGACCCCGCCCGCCTGGCACCCGACGACTTCCAGCGCGCCGGCGTCGTGCCAGGCGCCAGCCTGCAGCGCTCGGTGGCCAAGCGTCAGGCCGAGTACCTGGCCGGCCGGGTATGTGCCCGCGCCGCGCTGCAGCGCCTGGACGGCCGTGACTACGTGCCCGGTACCCACGAGGACCGTTCGCCCATCTGGCCCGCCGGCATCCACGGCTCGATCACCCACGGCAAAGGCTGGGCTGCCGCCGTGGTTGCTGCCGAGGGCAGTTGCCAGGGCCTGGGCCTGGATCAGGAAGCACTGCTGGATGACCAGCGTGCCGAGCGGCTGATGGGCGAAATCCTCACCCCGCCCGAACTCGAGCGCCTGGACCGCCGCCAGCTCGGCCTTGCCGTCACCCTGACCTTCTCGCTGAAGGAAAGCCTGTTCAAGACGCTCTACCCGCTGACCCGCCAGCGCTTCTACTTCGAGCACGCCGAAGTGCTGGACTGGTCCGCCGAAGGCCTGGCCCGCCTGCGCCTGCTCACCGACCTGTCGCCGCAGTGGCGGCATGGCGCCGAACTGCAGGGCCAGTTCTGCCTGCAGGACGGCCACCTGCTCAGCCTGGTCAGCGTCTGACCGTCACAACGGTGCCTGCTGCCGTGGCCAGTTCAGGCTGAAGCAGGCACCGCCCAGCGCGGCGCTGCGCCCCACCGTGGCCCGCCCCGCGTGCCAGTAGATGATCCGCCGCACGATAGACAGGCCCAAGCCATGCCCGCCCGAGGCGCGGGTACGGCTGTCGTCGAGGCGGGTGAACGGTGTGAAGATGCGGTCCCAGACGCCCTCGGGGATGCCCGGGCCGTCATCCTCCACGTCGATGCGACAGCGTTGCTGCCCCAACTGGTAGCTCAGGCGCACCTCGGCCTCTGCGTGGCGCATGGCGTTGCCCACCAGGTTCTGCAGGGCCCGGTGCAGGTAGCGCGGTTCGGCCTCGACCCAGGCGCCTTCGCCATCGGCGCCCTGGCACTCACCACGCACCACCCGTACCTCGGCACGCAGCGGCGCAAGCTCTTCGATCACCCGGTCGAGCAAGGCGTCCAGGTCTACCCGCTCGAACTTCAGCGCCGGTGCGCCCTGCTCCAGGCGGGCGTAGGTGAGCATCTCGTCGACCAACTTGTCGAGGTCCTGGATATCGCCGTCCATGCCCGCCAGGTGCTTGGCGCGGGCCTGCTCGGTGGTGGCACTTTCGATCATCTCCAGGCCAAAGCGCAGGCGTGCCACCGGCGTGCGCAGCTCGTGGGAAACCGCCCGCACCAGCTCGCGCTGCATGGTCAGCGAGCGCTGCAGGTGCTCGGCCATGCCGTTGAAGGCCGCGGCCAGGCGCCCCACCGAGTCGGCATCGCCGGCCGGCACACGGGTGTCCAGGCTGCCCTGGGCGATGCGCGTGGCGGCAATCTCCAGGCCCGACACACGCCGCTCCAGTTGGCGCACCAGCAGGTAGACCACCAGGCCGATCAGGCACAGGCCAAGAAAGGTGATCAGGACCAGCAACTGCGGCGGATACGGGTTGAGCTGGTACAGCGGGCCGATTTCCAGCACCCAGGGCGAACCCGCCAGCCCGGCGAACACGCGGATCGAGTCACCATCCTTGCCCAGGGCCATGACCGTGTCGCCCTCCTCGACCCGGCGCCGCTGGTCATCGTCCAGGCTCACCCGCTCGATGCGCTGCAGGGCCACGCCAAAGCCGAAGCCCTTTTCTTTCTTGATCTGCGCCAGGCGCTGCTGCTGTTCGGTCACCGGGTAGCGCACCAGTTCGTCGGCCAACAGATAGAGGGTGGCCCGCGCCAGTTGCTCGCTGATCTGTTTGATCTGCGCTACCAGCATCAGGTCTTCCTGGCCGACCTTGCGCAGCACCTGGGCCGCATGCGGGCCGGTCTTCTCGACCACCACCAGGCCGCGGTACAGGCGCGCCCGCTGGCCGCCATCGAGTGTGCGCGCGGTCATCGGTTGCAGCGCCAGTGGCACGCCGAGCAGGCGCTCCCAGATCAGCAGCGAGCGCTTGCGCTCGGTGTCGTTCTGCAGCGCCAGGTTGTCGGCCATCAGGCTGAAGGTACCCTGGGCCAGGCCCTCGCGGTGCTGGGCGGCACGTACTTCGTTGACCAGGTGCAGGCTGAGCACCCCGAGCAGGGCCACCAGCACCAGCACGGCCAGCATGCCGCCATAGATGCGCAGGAAGATCGAGTTGTTCATGGGGCCTCGCCGACGAACAGGTAGCCCTTGCTGCGCAGGGTCTTGATCAGCCTTGGCTGGAGCGGGTCGTCGCCGATCTTGGGGCGGATCCTGGAGATGCGTATGTCGATGGAGCGGTCCTGGCCGTCGTAGCCGACGCCACGTAGCGCGGTGAAGATCTGCTCGCGCGTCAGCACCCGCCCGGCGTTGCTGGCCAGCAGCCAGAGCAGGTCGAATTCGGCGCCGGTCAGCTCGATCAGCTGTTCCCCCAGACGCGCCTCGCGCAGGCGATTGTCGATGCGCAGCGCGCCGAAGGCCAGGTCCTGGCGCTTGCTGTCCGGTGCTTCGCTGCGGCGCAGCAGGGCCTGAATGCGTGCCAGCAGCAGGCGTGGGCGTACGGGTTTGCAGACGTAGTCGTCGGCCCCCAGGTCCAGGCCCTGGACCTGGTCGAGTTCATCGCTGCGGGCGGTCAGCATGAGGATCGGGCCGGGGTACTGGCTGCGCACTCGGCGGCAGATGCTCAGGCCGTCCTCGCCGGGCAGCATCAGGTCGAGAATGACCAGGTCGGGCTGGCTGTCGACGATGCGCCGCGCGGCGCGCGCGCCATCGCCCTCGACGCTGACTTCGTAGCCGTTGGCCTGCAGGTACTCGGCGGTGAGCTCGGCCAGGCGCTGGTCGTCTTCGACGATGAGGATGCGGGGTGCGGGGTGGTCCATGGCTTGTGCCTTTGTTTGTTGTTTTTCTGTGGCCTGTGCCGGCCCCTTCGCGGGTGAACCCGCTCCCACAGGGACCGAGCCGCTTTCGAAGCCTGTGCAATACCTGTGGGAGCGGGTTCACCCGCGAAAGGGCCAGCACAGGCAACATAACCCTTTAACCAAAAAGCAACATCCCCTGGGAATACTACGGCTGCCATCCGGTACTGCCAACCTGCCAGCAGCCCCTAGACTGAACCGTTTTTTGTGATAGGGTTCGCGCCCGAAAAATTCTGCCCCGGGGCAGCAAGGCGCAGAAAAATACTGCAAACCACTTGGCACAAGGCCTACAGCGAATACCCACCATTCACTCACAAAGTACGCACAAGTTATCCACAGGCGCTCGCCTTGCAAAGCCCCCGATACCGCATTATCTTGTATCCCGATCGCAGCGAACCACTAGATATAGGGGTTCGTGCAAAATCACACACAAAAGTCAACCCGCAAAATCAAGCGATTTTTTCGGGTGAACTTCAAGTGATTCCAGCAGCCAAACCGCTCCTGCGGAGGCGACCGAGGCAAGCCCTTCCAGGGCCTTGTTCGGGTATGGGTGTTACAGGCCAGGCCTGGCATCCATCAGCAACAGTTTTTGGGCCCGGCCCAGAACCTTTGACTTCGGCCAGGGAGCGGCGAGCCAATTGCCCTTATTCCTGAGTCTGTCCCGAAGTTGGTACGCCCGCGCGGGCGGATGCGCATGCATTGCCCATCCCCGCCGGGCCATCGAGCAAGTGGACGGAACGGTGGGCGCCCAAAAGGCGCCTGAACAATATAGAAACTGTGGAGACACCCACCCATGCAAACCGACACAACTCGCGAGAACCCGCAGGCCAAGGTGCCGCAGGCCGCCGATTCCAACCAGGATCTGGCCGCCACCGCTCCCGGCCAACTGCGTGTGATCAAGCGTAACGGCACTGTCGTCCCCTACACCGACGACAAGATCACCGTGGCCATCACCAAGGCGTTCCTCGCAGTTGAAGGCGGCACCGCCGCCGCTTCGTCGCGCATCCACGACACCGTCGCGCGCCTGACCGAGCAGGTCACCGCCACGTTCAAGCGTCGCATGCCATCGGGTGGCACCATCCACATCGAAGAAATCCAGGACCAGGTCGAACTGGCCCTGATGCGCGCCGGCGAGCAGAAGGTCGCCCGTGACTACGTGATCTACCGCGAGCAGCGCGCCAAGGAGCGTGCCACCCGCGTCAACACCGAGTCCGTGGTCGAGCCGCACCCAAGCATCCGCATCACCCTGGCCGACGGCAGCCTGGCGCCGCTCGACATGGCCCGCCTGAACACCATCATCAGCGAAGCCTGCGAAGGCCTGGCCGAAGTCGATGGCGACCTGATCCAGCGCGACACCCTGAAGAACCTGTACGACGGCGTGGCCATCAAGGACGTCAACACCGCCCTGGTGATGACCGCCCGTACCCTGGTCGAGCGCGAGCCGAACTACTCGTTCGTTACCGCCCGCCTGCTGATGGACACCCTGCGCGCCGAAGGCCTGGGCTTCCTGAACGTGGCCGAGAGCGCCACCCACCACGAAATGGCCGACCTGTACGCCAAGGCCCTGCCGGCCTACATCGACAAAGGCGTCGAGTTCGAGCTGCTGGACCCGGCCCTGAAAGGCTACGACCTGGACCGCCTGGGCAAGGCCATCGACCACGAGCGTGACCAGCAATTCACCTACCTGGGCCTGCAGACCCTGTACGACCGCTACTTCATCCACAAGGATGGCGTGCGCTTCGAGCTGCCGCAGGTATTCTTCATGCGTGTGGCCATGGGCCTGGCGCTGGAAGAGAAAGACAAAGAAGCCCGTGCCATCGAGTTCTACAACCTGTTGTCGTCCTTCGACTACATGGCCTCGACCCCGACCCTGTTCAACGCCGGCACCCTGCGCCCGCAGCTGTCCAGCTGCTACCTGACCACCGTGCCGGACGACCTGTCGGGCATCTACCACGCGATCCACGACAACGCCATGCTGTCGAAATTCGCCGGTGGCCTGGGCAACGACTGGACTCCTGTGCGTGCACTGGGCTCCTACATCAAGGGCACCAACGGCAAGTCGCAGGGCGTGGTTCCGTTCCTGAAAGTGGTCAACGACACCGCCGTTGCCGTCAACCAGGGTGGCAAGCGCAAGGGCGCCGTGTGTGCCTACCTGGAAACCTGGCACCTGGACATCGAAGAATTCATCGAGCTGCGCAAGAACACCGGTGATGACCGTCGTCGTACCCACGACATGAACACCGCCAACTGGATCCCTGACCTGTTCATGAAGCGGGTCTTCGATGACGGCAAGTGGACCCTGTTCTCGCCTTCGGAAGTGCCAGACCTGCACGACCTGACCGGCAAGGCCTTCGAAGAGCGCTACGAGTACTACGAAGCCCTGACCGAGTACAACAAGATCAAGGTGTTCAAGACCATCCAGGCCAAAGACCTGTGGCGCAAGATGCTGTCGATGCTGTTCGAGACCGGCCACCCGTGGCTGACCTTCAAGGACCCGTGCAACCTGCGTTCGCCGCAGCAGCACGTGGGCGTGGTCCACAGCTCGAACCTGTGCACCGAGATCACCCTGAACACCAACAAGGACGAGATCGCGGTCTGCAACCTGGGCTCGATCAACCTGCCGAACCACATCGTCGACGGCAAGCTGGACACCGCCAAGCTGCAACGCACCGTGAACACCGCCGTGCGCATGCTCGACAACGTGATCGACATCAACTACTACTCGGTGCCGCAAGCGCGTAACTCGAACTTCAAGCACCGCCCGGTCGGCCTGGGCATCATGGGCTTCCAGGATGCGCTGTACCTGCAGCACATTCCGTACGGCTCCGATGCTGCCGTCGAGTTCGCCGACAAGTCGATGGAAGCGGTCAGCTTCTACGCCATCCAGGCGTCCTGCGACCTGGCCGACGAGCGCGGTGCGTACGAGACCTTCCAGGGTTCGCTGTGGTCCAAGGGCATCCTGCCGCTGGATTCGCAACAGATCCTGATCGAGGCCCGTGGCGCCAAGTACATCGACGTCAACCTGGAAGAGTCCCTGGACTGGGCCCCGGTGCGCGAACGCGTCAAGAAAGGTATTCGTAACTCGAACATCATGGCCATCGCGCCGACCGCGACCATCGCCAACATCACCGGCGTGTCGCAGTCCATCGAGCCGACCTACCAGAACCTGTACGTGAAATCGAACCTGTCGGGCGAGTTCACCGTGATCAACCCGTACCTGGTCCGCGACCTGAAGGCCCGTGGCCTGTGGGACTCGGTAATGATCAACGACCTGAAGTACTACGACGGTTCGGTGCAGCAGATCGAGCGTATTCCGCAAGAGCTGAAGGACCTGTACGCCACCGCGTTCGAAGTCGAGACCAAGTGGATCGTCGATGCCGCCTCGCGTCGCCAGAAGTGGATCGACCAGGCCCAGTCGCTGAACCTGTACATCGCCGGCGCCTCGGGCAAGAAGCTGGACGTGACCTACCGCATGGCCTGGTACCGTGGTCTGAAGACCACCTACTACCTCCGTGCCCTGGCCGCGACCAGCACCGAGAAGTCGACCATCAACACCGGCAAGCTCAACGCCGTTTCCAGCGGTGGCGACAGCGCCCCGGTCCAGGCAGCCGGCCCTGCGCCAGTGCCGAAGGCCTGCGCGATCGACGAGCCTGACTGCGAAGCCTGCCAGTAAGGCCAGGCCGAGGCTTCCTGCGGGAAGCCTCAACGCGTTTTCCGCACCACTGCGGACCCTGTGGGAGCGGGTTCACCCGCGATGAGGCCGGCACTCCCGCCGCCTCTCCACAGCCAGACACAACAAGCCGTGGCTACAAAGCCGCGGCCAGCCCTTTTCGGGCACCTCAGATTTGCGTGCACCGCACCGCAACCAAGATCCACCGGCCATACTTGATAGATGGCCCTCAAGCAGGAGCATCTCACCATGCTGAGTTGGGACGAATTCGATAAAGAAGACGGCGAAGTAGCCGCCAAAGGCAACACCCCTGCGCAGGCCGCTGCCGCCGCCACCCTCGACAAGCTCGACAGCGCCGGTGGTGCCGCCGCCCTGGAAGCCCGTGCCGCCACCGCTGACGACTCCGACGCCGTCAAGCGCGCCAAGGCTGCCCTGAACGACCTCGACATCGCCGAAGGCCTGGCCGAGCTGGAAGGCTCCGGCGCCCGCGTGCGTGTTGACGAAAAGCGCATGATCAACTGCCGCGCCGACCTCAACCAGCTGGTACCGTTCAAGTACGACTGGGCCTGGCAGAAGTACCTGGACGGCTGCGCCAACCACTGGATGCCGCAAGAGGTCAACATGACCGCCGACATCGCCCTGTGGAAGAGCATGGACGGCCTGACCGAAGACGAGCGCCGTATCGTCATGCGCAACCTCGGCTTCTTCTCCACTGCCGACTCGCTGGTAGCCAACAACCTGGCCCTGGCCGTGTACCGCCTGATCACCAACCCGGAGTGCCGCCAGTACATTCTGCGCCAGGCCTTCGAAGAGGCGATCCACACCCACGCCTACCAGTACTGCATCGAGTCGCTGGGCATGGATGAAGGCGAGATCTTCAACATGTACCACGAGATCCCATCGGTAGCGAAGAAAGCCGCCTGGGGCCTGAAGTACACCCGCGCCATCTCCGACCCGGAGTTCAACACCGGCACCGTCGAAACCGACAAAGAGCTGCTGCGCAACCTGATCGCCTACTACTGCGTACTGGAAGGCATCTTCTTCTACTGCGGCTTCACCCAGATCCTGTCCATGGGCCGCCGCAACAAGATGACCGGCGTGGCCGAGCAGTTCCAGTACATCCTGCGTGACGAGTCGATGCACCTGAACTTCGGTATCGACGTGATCAACCAGATCAAGATCGAGAACCCGCACCTGTGGGACGCGGCGATGAAGGAAGAAGCGACCCAGATGATCCTGCAAGGGACCCAGCTGGAGATCGAATACGCCCGTGACACCATGCCACGCGGCGTGCTGGGCATGAACGCAGCGATGATGGAGGACTACCTCAAGTTCATCGCCAACCGTCGCCTGACCCAGATTGGCCTGAAGGAAGAGTACCCGGGGACTACCAACCCGTTCCCGTGGATGAGCGAGATCATGGACTTGAAGAAAGAGAAGAACTTCTTCGAGACCCGCGTGATCGAGTATCAGACTGGTGGGGCGTTGAGCTGGGATTGATATCCGAGCGAGCATAGAGAAGGCTGCCGATTGGCAGCCTTTTTTATTGGCCGGGAAAAGCCGAAGAGGAAGCTTCCTACAAGGTTCTCATTGTGACTTTTGTATCGTCGCGATAACGTCTGTCGGCGCTTAAGAACGCTCACGCAGCGGTATTCCGTTCCCGTTAGCAGCGGCTCTCCAAATCAGGATGGCCAAGATGGACAGTTTCAATACACCTACCCTCTTCACCCGCCACAACCGCCCCCTCCACACCCTCTGGCTCGAATCCCAAGCCTGGTTCTGCGCCCACGAACTCGGCCGGTTGAGCGGGCACTTCTACGACGAACACTGCATGCGCAAGCTCGACCCGGATCAGTACCGCTCCGTGCAGTTGCTGCGCTATGGCAAATACCAGGAAACCACGATGGTCAGCGAATCCGGGGCCTATACCTTGTTGGCGCATCACCATGTGCCGGAGAACCGGCATTTGCGCTGGTGGCTGACGCATGAGGTGGTGGCGGTGCTGCGTGATCGGCAGGAGGACGGGGTGGAGGATGTTCCGCGACTGGGGCAGATGTGCTGGCCTGGGGGGCGGAGCGCGACGTTGTTGTATTGGCAGAGTGAGCCTTGGGTGAGGATGCGGGATATGCCGGTGGTGCTGGCTGGGGAAATGCAACAGCTGCTGCCGGTAGAGAAGCCGAAGTTGAGTTGGCGGGAGTGTGCGCAGCGGGCGCTGCGGTTGCATGGGGTTTAAGCGGCGGGTTTGCCTGGGCGGGCCTCTTCGCGGGTGAACCCGCTCCCACAGGTACTGCGCTGGCTTCGGGTTAATGCTGTACCTGTGGGAGCGGCCGTGGCCGCGAACACCGGCGCAGCCGGTGCCATGCACCGCGTCGCCTGCTTCGCGGGCTTGCCCGCTCCCACAGGTACTGCGCTGGCTTCGGGATCACGCTGTACTTGTGGGAGCGGCTTTAGCCGCGAACACCGGCGCAGCCGGTGCCATGCACCGCGTCGCCTGCTTCGCGTGCTTGCCCGCTCCCACAGGTATTGCGCTGGCTTCGGGATCACGCTGTACCTGTGGGAGCGGCCGTGGCCGCGAACACCGGCGCAGCCGGTGCCATGCACCGCGTCGCCTGCTTCGCGGGCTTGCCCGCTCCCACAGGTACTGCGCTGGCTTCGGGATCACGCTGTACTTGTGGGAGCGGCTTTAGCCGCGAACACCGGCGCAGCCGGTGCCATGCACCGCGTCGCCTGCTTCGCGTGCTTGCCCGCTCCCACAGGTATTGCGCTGGCTTCGGGATCACGCTGTACCTGTGGGAGCGGCCGTGGCCGCGAACACCGGCGCAGCCGGTGCCATGCACCGCGTCGCCTGCTTCGCGGGCTTGCCCGCTCCCACAGGTACTGCGCTGGCTTCGGGATCACGCTGTACTTGTGGGAGCGGCTTTAGCCGCGAACACCGGCGCAGCCGGTGCCATGCACCGCGTCGCCTGCTTCGCGTGCTTGCCCGCTCCCACAGGTATTGCGCTGGCTTCGGGATCACGCTGTACTTGTGGGAGCGGCTTTAGCCGCGAACACCGGCGCAGCCGGTGCCATGCACCGCGTCGCCTGCTTCGCGTGCTTGCCCGCTCCCACAGGTATTGCGCTGGCTTCGGGATCACGCTGTACCTGTGGGAGCGGCCGTGGCCGCGAACACCGGCGCAGCCGGTGCCATGCACCGCGTCGCCTGCTTCGCGGGCTTGCCCGCTCCCACAGGTACTGCGCTGGCTTCGGGATCACGCTGTACTTGTGGGAGCGGCTTTAGCCGCGAACACCGGCGCAGCCGGTGCCATGCACCGCGTCGCCTGCTTCGCGTGCTTGCCCGCTCCCACAGGTATTGCGCTGGCTTCGGGATCACGCTGTACCTGTGGGAGCGGCCGTGGCCGCGAACACCGGCGCAGCCGGTGCCATGCACCGCGTCGCCTGCTTCGCGGGCTTGCCCGCTCCCACAGGTACTGCGCTGGCTTCAAGTTCATGGTGAACCTGTGGGAGCGGCTTTAGCCGCGAACACCGGCGCAGCCGGTGCCATCCACCGAGGCGCCTGCTTCGCGGGCTTGCCCGCTCCCACAAATGCCGGTGACATCCACAGCTAGTTCATTTGCTTGCCTACAACACCACTGCCCTGCTACTTCCCCTCCCCAACCGGCTCCACCCGCTGCACCACGATCTGCATATGGCTCGCCATGTCGCTCAGTATCACCTCCCCTTCCTTGTACTCCGGGGTGATCATCAGCGAGCGGACAAAATGCTCGTTGCCACCTTCGCGCTTTTGCACGTTCTCGAACGCCACGATGATCGTGTCGTTGCGCCAGTTGCTGATGTCGAAACCGCCCGCAGCAACGAACTCACTAATGTCGCGCTCGTCGTTGAACACATTGGCAGGCAGGATCAGCAGGCGGTCCTTGAGAAACACCTGATAATACTGGCGAGGCCCCACCGGCCAGTTCTGCTCCACCACGTGCTCGATGCGCCAGTGATGGACGTTATTCTCATAGACCACGACACGCTCGACCTTATGGCCATTGCAAGCAACGAGCAAGGGCAATAGCAAACCACCGAGCCAGGTACGCTTTCGGCGCAGATTCATCCCGATCCCCTCGTTACATCAGAGAAAGGTGTCATTTGGAGGTTTTAGCCGCGCGACGGTTGAATTTACGGATGTCCCGATACTCCACCAGGCGCACGCGCATCTCGCGGTAACGCTGGCTGTTGATGATCAGCAGAGCCAGCAAACCGAACACCAGGACGGAAATGTACGCCCCCATGTGCGGGCGATAACCGTAGCTGGGCAATGCGGCGAGCAAGGCAACCACGAGGATGCCGATCACACCGCGCACGCCCCAGGCAAAGCCACGCACCATGGCGATATGCGAGGCGGTGCTCACTACACCGGCTGCCGCCAGCACCATCACCGAGAGTTCAGGGTCTGAGCTGCGCATATAGGTGGAGAACACCAGCGAGACGGTGCCACCCAGCGCCATGCAGGAAAAGAAAAACTCGGCAATGAACACGCCGAAATAACGGGAAAGAAACGTTTGCAGCTCCTGGTCACGGGTCACTCGGTAATCTCCTCGTAAAGCCCCACTGCAACCGATTGCACGAAGCTACTGCTGCCAAAGCCCGACAAGCCGCCTATCGAGTCTTTGATCAAGGTACGCGTGGCATGCTGAATTTCGGTAGGGGTAAAACGTTTGATCGCAGTACCCGCCGCTTGCTTCAGCTTGAGCTGCTTGGCAGTGAGCGACGGATGCTTGATGAGCAGAAGCTCCTCGGCCAGCGCCTTGCGTTGCTGCCGCGACAGGCTATGGAACAGCTCCCTCCAGCCCTTGCCGGTAGCCGCTTTGCGAGCCTGCAGGAACCGCACGGTGTTCAGGCTCGATGCGCCCACACCTGCCAGCGCGACGCCGTCCAGTATGCTCATCACGGTCTGGACCGTGTCGTTACTGTCGAGCCAGTCGTTCTGCCCTGGGTCGAACACTTCGTTGAACACTCGGTACCCGCCCATCATGCACTGCCCGGTACCCGCAGCCGCGGCGGCATAACCGACCGCCGTCAACACCATGCTGGCGCCGCCAGTGAACGGTACGGCAATGGTGCCACTGAACATGACGACCCAACCAAGATAGGCCGAGAGGCAACCCAGACTGGCGTTCACGGCCTCTGCCATCACCTTGCGCTCACGCGCGCCGGTTTGCAGCTGGGTCATGAACTGTTCAGGTGACTTGTAAGGTGCTGCCTCCTGCAGAATCACACGCTTGGGCGCAATGCTGCAGATAGGCTTGAATTCGCGCAGCACGATCACGTTGTACTCGGCATCGATATACACAACACCAGCACCCACGATACCCGGGTCGGCATCGATGGCCCTGAACAGCTTCTGCTGGTCGACGGTCAACAACAGCCGCTGACGCGCCATTTGCTGCCGGTAGCCGCCCAGGGCGCCGGACATCAGATCAGTCACGACAACTCTCCTTGATTACAAAAGCCGCTGCGCCGGCCCACGCACGCCCCGTGCAGGTCAGGCGACCTGCCAGGGGGCTGCACGTGCACCGGCGCGAGCGCAACGGAGCGTGGGTTACACGTTCGGGCAAGGCACCGGCGCCCAGTCACCCATGTCGGGGCTGCGGCACATCTTGTTGACCTGGTCGACGCCGGCATTGGCCACCTGCTGGGCCTCGGCTTTCTTGGTAGTGGCCTTCTGCAGGGTCTTCTCGGTGGCGACCGCCTCTTGCGGCACGTTCGTGTTCACCTTGACGGCCTGGGTCTTCTTCTTGCCAGTGGTGGTCTTGGGCGGTTCAGCCACGGTCGCTACCTCGGTACGGGCCACGCCAACCTGCTTGAGGTCCTGCTCGTAGGCCTGGGTGTAGTTGTCGAGGTTTTCCGCAACGCGGCCGTTGACGGTGGCCAGCAGCTTGTTCGACTCCTGCAGGCCCGAGACGATCTCGGCCAGGCGCTTGCGCCCTTCGGTGTCGTTGATGCGGTTGGCCTTGCGGCCGTCGATCAGGCTGGTGAACTCACGCTGGTAGCAGCTCTGCGAAGCCTTGGCATAGGCCGTGGTGCGGTCCAGGTCGGCAGCGCTCTTGTCGATGTCGGTGGCGTACGAGGCAATGCGCTGCTTGTCGTCACTGATCTGCTTCTGGCGCTCGGTGTAGTAACCGGCCGCACCGCCCACCAGGGCACCACCCGCCGCACCGATGGCAGCATTGCGGCCGCGGTTGTCGCCGTCGACCAAGGCGCCGGTCAAGGCACCGCCGAGGGCCCCGATGACGGCGCCTGTGGCAACCGAGCGGGTCATGTCACCGTCGGTGGAGCGCAGGTGCTGCACGGGCTCGTAGCAGCTCGGGTAGTACTCGACCTTGGTCGTGGCACCAACCTTGGACACCGGAGAGCTGGAGCAGCCTGCCAGCAGAACAGTGCTGAAACCGGCGGCGAGCAGCAGGGCGGAACGGGCATGGGTAGCCGTGAAGATGGTCTTGAACATGTCACTTTCTCACGTGGGTGGTTAAAACGGGGGGCTTCATGCCACCCCGCGGTTGCGTCAGGCAGAAGCCACTACGAAGGCCGCGCGGCGGCCGATGCCAGGAGCTCCTTGAGGATCGTTGCCGGGTCGGCCCGCCGGTTCTGGCGGTACTCCCCAACATGGCGAACGAACAGGGTCGCGCGGCTCACCAGGCTCTTGCCCAGGACCGGTTTGCGGTTGAGTTCTTCCTTGACCCGCTGGAACTGCGCCTGGATCACCGCATCGGTGTAGCGCGTACCACTGGCCAGGTTGTCGATGTAGATCGCCACGGCGCCATCGAGGGCGGCGCGGCCGTTGGCGATGGCTGCGGCGTACATGCTCACGGTGGTCTGGTCGCCACGCGCCTTGGCCTCGGCCTGGGTGTTGCGCAGGTTGGTCAGGCGAATGTTGTAGTTGTTGATGGTCTCGGCCACCAGCGCGGCAGACTGGATCAGGTTGCCGGCAGCCTCTTCGCGCTGGCGACCGATCAGCGAAACGCTGCGCTTGAGTTCTTCGTTGACCAGCCCCAGCTCGGCCTGCTGACGCGGGTCGGCGGTGGCGGCGATGATGCTGTCCAGGCGCTTGGTCGGGTCCTGCACGGCATCAATATCGTCGGTAAGGCTGGCCAGGCGCCCTTCCTTTTGCCACTGCTCGAACAGTTCCTGGTAACGCGAACGGGGTGCCGACAAGGCGCCGATGGCCACCCGGAAGCCCGTGGTCTCGTTGCGCTGTTCGGTACCGTCAGCGCCGAACAGCGGGTACTCGCGGCGCATGCCGGTAAACAGCGTGCCCTCGCCTTCCAGGTAGTTGCCGCCCTTGACCACGAAGCCGCCATAGGCGCCTTGCAAGCGGCCGGCATGCACCAGCTGGAACGACTCCTGAACCATTTCGGCGGCATTGCCGATCACATCGAACAGCCCCAGCGGGTTCGGCAGCCGGGTACCGATCGGCATCAGGCGTGCGGCCTGCCCGGTGCCGCCAGCCACCTGGTTGAACACTGCCCAGTCGCCAAGCGGCCCGTCGCTGTCACTACCCTGGACCTTGCGCGGGAACAGCCGCCCTTCCAGTTCCTGGCGGCTTACCGCAGAGCCGCCACGGGCAGCGAACTCCCACTCCACTTCGGTGGGCAGGCGCACAAAACCGACCCCGCCGTCCTCGGCCTTGCTGCCCCGGCCACTGATCGGCAGCAGGTCACGGTGATGCTTGAGCAGCCAGGCACTGTAGACCGCGGCAAAGCGCTCGGCCTCGAAACGCGACAGCTTGACCTTGGGCAGGCGCCCCGCCGCCGTGGTATCGGGCTGACAGGCCGGCGCCGCCTCGCCGCTGGCCAGCGTCTGGGCCTGAGCCATCACCTGGGCATACTGCCGGGCGCTGACCTCGTACTTGCCGATGAAATACATCATCGGCTTGAGCGGGCCAACCTGGTCGAGTACGGGCAGGTTGGGGGCGACAGCCTTCTGCCAGGCGGGCGAAAGGTCCTGGAGGCTGAACTGGCCATTGATGAAGTCACGCCGATAACCGGAAATGAACGACTGCTGGTAGCCGGCCTCGCCCTCGCTGAACGGGTAGCCGAGGTTGACCTCGCGGTCGTCCAGGCTGCCCTGGGCCAGCACGTAGACGCTGCGCAGTACCAGTTCGCCGCCGCATGGCAGCGGCAGGCTGACGTCGCCTGGCAAGGGCTTGGGGTTGTCCAGCTTGCTGGTGTCGACCGGCTGTGCCGGGGTGCTGGCGGCAGCGGCGTTGGCCGGCTTGGCCGAATTGGCAGGCGGCTCGTCGGTACCCGGCGAACAGGCCGCCAGGCCCAGCGTGGTCAGAAGCAGGGCCGTAGCCCCGAGGCGAAGTTCAGACATCACGAATTCCTTGACTGGCATCGATGCGCGTCACCCGCCAGCCACCCAGGGCAGCAGCGGCTGTGCTGGCCAGCAGCACCGCAGACAACGCAACGAAGTAATGCATGGGCAACAGATGGCTGGCGTATTCGCCTGGCACCTGCGTGAAGATCCGGTTGAGGCCCTGCTCGGCCAGCAAATACAGGCCGCCGGCAACTGCGGCCGCCAGCACGCCGCTGTACAGCGCCTGCAGCACCACGAACAGCAGCAGTGCGGCCGTGCCGAACCCCAGCAGGCGCAGCACCGCCAGCTCACGCTGCTTGCGCTGTACCGCCGCCACCGCGCCAGCGGCGATGGCTGCCACGGCACCGGCCACGGCCAGGCTGGTGATGATCCAGAACACCAGGTCAAGGTTGCGGCTCAGCGCCTGCACCTGGGCGATCTGCGCTGATTGGGTCGATACCAGCCACTTGCGTTCGGCAAAGTAGGCGCGCAGCGTCTCGACATCAGCCAGCCCACGGGCATACAGGCGAAACGCCGGGTATATCCGCTGCGCATCATTGCCTGCGGCCTCGCCCGGCCAGCCCAGCGCCGGCACGCCGCGCCCGTCGCGGTAGTCCTCGACCGCTTCGAGCAGGGCCAGGGAAGCAAACAGGCCATCGCGCTCGAACGCCGCCAACGGCAGCACGGCAGCTACCTGCAGGCGCATCTGGCGCCATTGCACCTGGCCGGCCTGCTGCCGGCTGAAGCTGGCCTGCAGCTCATCACCGGCAGCGGCACCGAGCTTCTCGGCAGCGGTAAAGCTCAGTACCACCTGCTGCAGGCCCTGCGGCGGCGGCACCTGTTGCAACAAGGGGTCACCGGCAGCGGTCGGCAGCATCTCGACGGTTACCGCACGCCCCTTGGCAGGCAGCAGCAGCTCTGCAGTGGCGGCGATCTGCCGGGTCCGCGCGATGGCGAAGGCGACGTCCGGTCGCTGCCCCAGGGCATCGATGAAATCGGCGCGGAAACGGCCCCCGCCCAAGGGAATGATCTCGCGTACGCTCGGGTCGCGTTGCAGCCGCTCGGTCAGGCTGCCGACCAGGCCGAACTTGAGACCGAACAGCACCAGCAAGGGCGCGATCACCGCGACCAGCGCCAGCACGCTGCACGCCGACAGCCGCGCATCGTTGCGGTAGTCCTGCCAGGCCAGGCCGGCGATCAGCCACGGGCGCATCAGACGGCCTGCGCCAAGGTGGCGGTGACGCCGCCGTCGGCATCGCGCCGGCAGGCCATGCGCAGCACGCTCAACCCGGCCCGGCGCGCCAGCGCTTCGTCATGGGTGGCGAGCACGCAGGTCACCTGGCGCGCCTGTGCTTCACGCAGCAGCAACTGCATGACCCGCTCGGCGTTCACCGGGTCCAGCGCCGCGGTAGGCTCGTCGGCCAGCAACAATGCCGGCGCATGCGCCAGGGCCCGGGCGCAGCTGACCCGCTGACGTTGCCCCAGCGACAACGCGGCAGGTTTCTTGGCCAGCTGGTCACGCACGTCCAGCGCCTCGGCCAGGCGTTGGACGCTGCCGTCCTCGCCCAGCCCCAACAGCTGCCGTGGCAGGCTGATATTGCCGCGCACATCGAGGAAACCGAGCAATCCGCCGGCCTGCAGCACATAGCCCAGCTGGCGGCTGCGCAGCGCCGCCAACTGATCGAGGCGGCGCTGGCGCCACAGGCCAGCCACATCGGTGCCGGCGAAGACGAAGCCCTCGGCGGCATCCGGCGCCAGCACCAGCGCCAGCAGGTCGAGCAAGGTACTCTTGCCGCAGCCGCTGGGGCCGACCAGGGCCACCCGTGCCCCTGCCGCCAGCTGCAGCCGGTCGATCTGCAGGCTGTAGCGCTGGGCACCCTGGCCGCGCGTCTTGTGCACCGCGTGCAGGCTGATCATCACGGCAGCGTCGACAGCGGAACACGGTACAGGGCATCGCCCGGCTCGGCCTTGCCGAAGCGCACCCAGTTGGCCATGTCGTTGTGGAAGGTTTCGTACAGGCGGATCTTCGAGTCCAGCTCGTCGATGAAATCCTCCTGTTCGGCCACCGACAGCGACAGCCACAGGTCCTCGGTCATGCTCAGGGACTTGCTGCGGTACGGCAGGCCTTCGAGGTATTCGCCCAGTACCCCGCCCTGGGCCAGGTTTGCGCCCTTGCGCAGGGCACCCGGATCGCGGCTCATGTAGGCACTCGCGCTGGCGATCTCGTTGAAGAAATCACCCGGTGAACTGCGGGTCTTGCGCGCGGCATCGACGATCAGCTTCAGCGACTGCTGCAGGTCATTGAGCTGCAGCTTGGTCAGCATCACGCACACCTGCAGGCTCGGCAACGCCGGGTTGGCAAGGTCATGGTCGGCGGCCCAGGCGCTGACCAGTTGCGGCGCCTGGCTGGCGCCGTTACGGCCGAGGAAGTCCATGTGCATGGCATAACCGATCGCCTGGGACTTCGCCGCCAGGCTCGCGCCCGAGCCCAACTGGGGCAACGGCTGCGGCTGCTGTTCACGCACCTGGTGCACCAGTTCGGCGAACGTCGAGCCGATCTCGCGCACGCGCTCGCCAAAGGCGCCCACATCACCGCCCGGCACAGCCACGTACAGGTCACCGATCTGCGGGTTGCTGTCGGCGGTAAGCACGCGGTACTGGCTTTCGGCAGCGCCATGGTTTTTCGCACCGGCCGGGGTGCGCAGGTGCAGGGCGTATATCCTGATCTGCTTGCTCAACGCAGCCTGGCGAACCTCGGCCTCGTTCATCTGTGTGCTGCTGTAGGGGTCGTTCTTGCGCAGGGCACCGGCATCGCTGACCAGCAGGACGATACGCCCGCCATAGCCCGACCAGTCCATGCCCTCCACGGCCTGCATCACGCCGGCAAAGGCATCTTCGTTGAACGAATGGCTGGAGACGCTGGTGGCCTTGACCTGCGCGGCAGCCTTGAGGAAGCGCGCCGGGTCGCGGCCCTCCTCCAGGCTGACCAGGGTCTTGCTCAGGTAGTCCAGGCCCGGGGTGCGCTTGACGCTGTTGCGAAAGCCCACCAGGCCGAAGCTGACATTGCCCAGCTCGCCCCGTGCAGCCAGTTGCGCCTGCAGTTCGCTGACCACCTGGCGCACGCGGTCGATGTAGGGTTGCATCGACACCGACGTGTCGACCACCAGGACGATGCCGGTACGGAAGCGGTTCTCCGTTGCCACGGCCGCACCGGCAGCCGTGGCCGCCTGGCTGCGAACGCTGCTGCCGGGGTCGATGGAGGCGACATTGAGCAACTGCACCGGCTGGCCGTCGGCGCCGAAGCTTTCGCGGTAGTCGAAGATCGGCATCAGGTAGAACTGGTTCTGCGGCACCGCGCTGGCGGCGGGCTCCAGGGCCAGCACCTGGGGCACCTGGTCGGGCTCGTTCTGCGCCTTGAGCAGGTCGGCGCGGGCCTTGCCGGTGTCGTCGAGCAGTTGCTGCAGGTCATCGGCCTGGCGCATGAACATCACCGGTGAACGGCCGGAACGCTCGGTAAACTTCAGCACCAGGCTTTGCTTCCAGTCGCTGGTTTGCGCCGCAGGCAACCAGCCGTCGCGCTGGCCGCTGCTGGAGGCGCCAACTTCCAGCCAGGGCTGGCCGTCGATGTCCTTGCGCTGGTACACGTACAGCACCGAGAACGCCGGCAGCGGTTCACCCGCGCTGTCACCGGGCCGTGCGCGCAGTTGCACTTCGGGCTTGCTCAGCACGCGTTGGAACAGGGTTTTCTTGCCCGGCATCAACAAAGGCCGGCCGTCTTCGCTGGCCGCTGGCGGTGGAGCGGTTGGCGTCAGCGGTTCGCTCGCGGTTTGCGCCACGGGCGGCTGCACATCCGGTTGGTCGCTGCCACTGCGCAACCAGAACAAGGTCGCGCCCAGGCCCAGTGCCGCGGCTATGGCCACAGCCAGCATGGCCTTGGCCGGCATGCCCGAGGCTGGTTTCGGCGGCGCAACGGGCCTGGGCCGGGACGGCTCCTTTGCAGGCGTGGGTGAGGCGACCGGCTCGGCCGTGGCCTGCGGAATATCGATGGACACCGGCGTCAAGCCGCCAAGGTCTGCCTTGCCCGGCATCGCGACCGGCAACGGCCGGATCACTGTGCTGTCCTGGTCATCGGCAGGCAAGCGGTCGAGTGCGGCCAGCAACGCGTCGGCATCGGCGAAGCGTTGATCGGGGTCCTTGGCCAGCAGCCCGCGCAGGATGTCCTGGTAGCGCCCGTGCTCGATGGGCAGCTCCGGTAGTGGCTCGGTCAGGTGGGCCAGTGCGGTCGACAACGCATCGGTGCCACGGTAGGGCAGCTCGCCGACAAGGATCTCGTACAGCACCACCCCAAGCGCATACAGGTCGGCGCGGCCGTCGATGTCCATGCCCCGCGCCTGCTCCGGGCTCATGTAGCTCGGGGTGCCGACGGCGAAGCCAGCCTGGGTGAACTGGGTGCGGTCATCCAGCGACTTGGCGATGCCAAAGTCCGAGAGCACCGCCGTGCCGTCGGCGCGGAACAGGATGTTGGCCGGTTTCACGTCGCGGTGCACCAACCCCTGGCCGTGGGCATAACCCAGCGCCTGGGCGATCTGCCGCACGTACAGCAAGCCCTGCTCGGGTGCAAGCCCGGCGGCGATGCGCTCCTTGAGGGTGCCGCTGGGCAGGTACTCCATGGCCATGTAGTACAGCTCGCCGACGTTGCCGATGTCATGGATGGTGGCGATGTGCGGGTGCGCCAGCCGCGCCAGGGTGCGCCCTTCGCGCAGGAAGCGCTCGCAGAAGGTAGGGTCGGCGGCAAGGCTCGCGGCCATCACCTTCAGCGCCACCTTGCGCTGCAGCGAGCGCTGAGTGGCCAGGTAGACACTGGCCATGGCGCCCTGGCCAATCTCGCTGTCGATGTCGAATCCGGGAATCTGCATGTTCGGGGTGCTCTTCATTTCGCCTTCACCACCACGGCGGTGATGTTGTCAGGGGCGCCACGGGTCAGCCCCAGGTGTACCAGGCTGCGGACCACCTGATAGGGGTCGGCGTGGCCGAGCACGTCGGCGATCTCGTGGTCTTCGGCGGTCTTGTTCAAGCCGTCGCTGCACAGCAGGTAGGTGTCGCCCGGCAGTACCTGCACATCCACCGCCTGGAGTTCGAGCTGGTCCTCGACGCCGATGGCGCGGGTGACGATGTTGCCGCGCGGGTGCACGCGGGCTTCGGCCTCGTTGAGCAGGCCGCTGTCCTGCAGTTCCTGGACATAGCTGTGGTCATGCGACAGGCGCTCGATGCGACCATCGCGCAGCCGATACAGGCGGCTGTCACCAGCCCACAGGCCTACCGCCCGGTCGCCGCGTGCGGCCAGGATCACCACCGTGCTGCCCATCATCGCCACGCCCCGGCGCAAGGTCTCCTCGCGTACGGCGCTGTTGACCTGGGCCAAGGTGTCGCGCAGGGCCTGGGTGAAATCCTCCAACCCATCGATGAGCGGCAACTGGCGCAGGCTGTCCACGGCCAGGCTGCTCACATAGTCGCCGGCGGCATGCCCACCCATGCCGTCGGCAACGGCCCACAGGCCATCCCAGGTCAGCTCCAGGCAGGCGTCTTCGTTGATCTTGCGGACCATGCCTACATGGCTGTAGCTGGCCGCGCTGTAGTGCACGCGGCTCATGCTGGTCTCGCCTCGCTGCCCAGCAGGAACGCGGCGAACTGCTCGCTGCGCGGCAGGCCCTGGCTACGCAGCAGGCCAGGTGCGATCCGCTCGCTGCCCAGGCCCCACCACAGGCTCATGCCTTCGCAGGCACATTCGGCCAGGGCCAACGCCCTGCCCTGCGGCGTGCTGCCGTCCAGCCGCTGCAACCCGCCCACGGCCACACGTGGCCCCTGCAGCAGCGGCCGGGGTTGGTCGAAAGGCTGCAAGGCTGCCTCGAAATGCTCGAAAGCCGCATCCGCTTCAAGCGTGCCCAGCAACGCCGCCTCTACACCTTCGAACCACTCATCGGCCCCACCAACGATGCCTGCGATCGCCACCCCGGGCTCCAGCACCTGCGCCACGCTCAGCGGAAAATACCGCCCCACCCGGTCGATGCTCGGCATCAGCACGCCGACCACCGCGTCCGGGCCACACACCCCAGGCGCCAGGGCAAAGCGCCACAACGGGCTGACCAGGTAGGCCTGCAGCCAGGCCTCGCCAAGCGCCTGCTGGCTGGCCTGGATACCGGCGGCCAGCCACTGGTCCCAGGGCTGGATGAAGGTCTGCGGCAAGCCCCGGCTGACGAAGTCGCCGCGGCAGGCCAGTTTTCCGTAGAAACCCACGTCGTTCACAGATGCTCCGGCAGGCTGAAACCGCTGACCACTCGGCTGCGGAACGGGTTGAAGGCGCTGCTGGCACGCAGCTCGTACGACACGCTGGCGCCATCCACGCGCAAACGCAGGTTGAAACGTTCCGGCGAGCTGCCAGCCACCAGGTCGGCCTGGTCGAGCAGGCGGAACCACGCCCATGGGCCCTCCACGGTCAGCCCCGAACGGCCGCTGGCCGATGGCGGCGCGATCGACAGGCGAACCACGCCGATGCTGTTCGGGTTGGGCCACTGCAACGCCACCGGGCGGCTCGGGCCGTGGTCGTAGCTGACTTGCTGGCCGTCGAGATCGAGCAGGAACTGGGTGATGCTCGCGTCCATCGCCACCGGCTTGAGCTCGAAACGCACGCTTGGCTGCAGGCCGTTACCGCTGCGGAAGAACGCATCGCGGATGGTCGCCGCGCGCTGGAAGGTGTACAGCACATTGCCGCTGATCCCGAGCTTCTGCGCAGCGCCCGGCTGCCAGCTCCAGGGCGTGCTGGAAGTATTGACGTAGGGCTGCAGGTACTTGCGGAAGTAGTTGTCCATCACCCCACCGACCCCGAAGAACTGGCCGAAGTCTTCCAGGGTGGCGTCGCGCGAACTGCCAGCCACCAGCGGGTAGCGGCCGCTGAGCGACTGGCGGTAGACATTCAGCACTTCGCTGGCCCAGGCGGCATTGAGCTGGTTGCGCACCCCGCCCATGACGATGCCATGGGTCGAGCCGAGTACCGAACTGACCAGGTTCTGCACCACCCTGGGCTGGCGCGCCGCGCCCAGGGCTACCCGTTGCGCCGCAGCCTGGGCCTGGTTCTTGGCCTCGCCGAGCAAGGCGTCGCCGCTGGCACCGACCATGGCGCTGACCTGCACGTACAGCGCATTGAGGTCGGTGAGCAAGCCGTCGATGGCGGCGGGCTGGCCTTCACCGCTGCCGACCAGCGTGGCCAGCTCGGCGAAATGCGCGGTCACCGGGTCCTGCGTGCGGGCCGCGGGACTGTCGACGGGCAGCGGCGCGTCGCCGAGCAGCCCGCCAAGGCGCTGGCGCAGCTGGTCGACACCGGCCTGCTCGGCCTTGTCCTGGACCTTGTCGAGCGTGGTCGGCTGCGCCAGGTTGGTTTCACGGGCCACCGCCTGCAGCAGCTGCTTCATCGGCGAGGTCGGCCCGGACAGCACCCGCAGCACGTCGGCGGCTTGGCCAACGCTGGTGACAGGCACGACGTCCAGGTCGTCGAGCAGGGCATCCCAGTGGCGGATGTAATCCTGGTAGTAGAGTTGCTGCACATCGTCGGCCAGGCGTTTGGCATCGCCCGCTTCGCCCGGCGCGCGGCCCAGTACCCAGCGTTCCTCGGCCAGCGTGGTGCTCTGCGCCAGGCTGGCGGCGAGAAATGCCTGGCGGTAGCCCTGCACGGTGAACAGCCCCGGCAGCGGCTCGCTCAGCGGCTTGCCGCTCTTGAAGCGAAACACCAGGGCGGCATCACGCCCGGCAGCGTCGCTGACGCGGAAGTCTTCGACCCCACGTGGCAGCTTCTGGCGCTTGACCCGGTCGTAAACACGCTGGGCCACCGGCAACTGCTGCAGCTGGCGACGGGTGTCGTCGATCAGGCGCTGGTCCAGGCGTGCGTTCGGCGGACGTTTCTCGAACAGCGCCGCCAGGTGCTGCCCCAGGGCTTGGCGCAGGTCGGGCGCAAGGTCGCGGGGTAACTGGCGCTCCCAGTCGAGGGTGATCCAGGCCTTGATGAAGTCTGGGTCGTAGTGCTCGGCATCGGCCAGCATCAGGTAGGCCTTGAGCCCTTCGTAGAGGTAATCGGATGGCCCCCCGGCATACAGCTGTTCCTCGATGCGGGTGACCAGGCGCGGGGCGAAAATGGCGATCAGCAGCTTGCGGTACAGGCTCTGCGATTCGCTTTCGAGCATGTCGCCCTGGTACAGGCCCAAGCCCTCGGCCCAGTTGGGAGGGTCGTCCGCCAGGTGGCGGACGGCGTTGAGCAGCGGCAGCACGTCGACCACGTTGCGCTGCGCAGGGCTCAGGCCTTGCACGCTTTTGCCCAGTGGCTGAAGGCGGCTGTCGACTTCGGCGATGTATTGCTGGTTGGCCCGATAACTGAAGGCCCACAAGGTTCCGACCAGCAGCACCAGCGCCACGCTCACGGCCAGCGCACCACGGGCGATCCACCGGCGCCGCCGCTCCACCTTGGGGTTGCTGCCGACCAGGCCGCGCTCGGCGAAGGCCACGGCAGTGAACAACCGCTCGATGAAATAGCTGCGCCCGCTACCGCTCTGGCGTGCCAGGTGCGCACGGTCCAGGCCCATGCTCTGGGCCATGCTGCCGATCAGCCGGTCGATGGGGCTGCCTTCCTGGGTGCCGCTGGTGAAGTACACACCGCGCAGCAACGCCCGTGCCTCGAAGGCGTTGGGCTTGAAGATGCCGTCGAGGAAGGTTTTAAGGTTGCCACGCAGGGCGGCGAACTGTTGCACGAAGCCGTAGACAAGGTCGCGCCGGGCCGGGTCGCGCTCCTGTTGCAGGCGCTCGACCAGGCGCTCGCCGAGCCGCCGTTCGAGCAATGCGAACTCGTTGTCGAACTGCGCCAACGGGCCGTCAGCGCCCTGCTCGAGAGTATCCAGCGGGAAGGTCATGCCCCACACCTGGGCGCGTTCGTCCTTGCCCAGGTTGTCGAAGAACTCCATGAAGCCCGGCACCAGGTCGAGCTTGGTCAGCATCAGGTACACCGGGAAGCGCACGCCCAGCTGGCTGTACAGCTCCTGGATGCGCGCGCGGATCGCCGCGGCGTGGGCGGCGCGCTCGGCGTCGCTGCCCAGCAGCAGGTCGGACAGGCTGATGGCGATGAATGCACCGTCGATGGGGCGTCGCGAGCGCTGGGTCTTGAGCAGGTCGAGAAAGCCCAGCCAGGCCGCCTTGTCGACCTGGGCGTGGCTGTCCTGGGTGGTGTAGCGGCCGGCAGTGTCGAGCAGCACCGCCTGGTCGGTGAACCACCAGTCGCAGTTGCGCGTGCCGCCCACACCGCGGATGGCGCCCTCGCCCAGTTGCGCGGCCAGCGGGAAGTGCAGGCCGGAGTTGACCAGCGCGGTGGTCTTGCCAGAGCCGGGCGGGCCGATGATCACGTACCACGGCAGCTCGTAAAGGTTGCGACGCTCGTCACCGCCCAGGCGGGCCTTCTTCAACAGGGCCAGGGCCTCGTCCATGCGCTGGCGCAGCGCCGCCAGCTCTTCGGTGGTGGCCACGCTGGCAGGGTCCGGGGCGGTTTCTGCGGCCAGGCTCTGCATGACCTTGGCCGCCTGCCGGCGCGCCTGCACGATGCGCCAGGCGCGGTAGCCGCCCCACAGGGCGAACAGCAGGACGATCAGCAGCCAGCGTGGCGTGGGCGACGCCAGCATTTCCAGCAACGGCCCGACGAACCAGATGATCAGGCTCAGGGCGATCAGGCCCAGCAGCGGGATCACCCAGCGAATGACAAAACTGAAAAACGCCTTCACTCGACGCCCTCCGCCAGAACGGTGATTTCAACCCGGCGATTCTTCGCCCGGCCCTGCGCGGTGTCGTTCGACGCCAGGGGCTCGGTGTCGCTCAGCCCTTGGGCGCTGAAGCGCTCGGGTTGCCCGGTGCGCGCGGCGAGGATGCCCTTGACCTCTTCGGCGCGCGCTTGCGACAACGCCCAGTTGGACGGGAAGCGCAACGTCGCGATGCGCTGGTTGTCGCTGTGCCCGGTGACCCGGACATTGCCCTTGACCTTGGCCACTGCCTCGGCGATGCGCAGCATCAGCGGCTGGAAATCGCCCTTGATGCTGGCGCTGGCGCTGGCGAACAGCTCGTCACCGCGAATGGTCACCACCGAGCGGTCGACCGCGTCTTCGACGGAAACCCGGCCGGCCTTGATGTCATCGGCGAGGAACCCGGCCAGGCGCGGGCGCTCCACGGGCTTGGGCTGCAGCACCGGGCGGTCCATGGCTTGTACCGGGATTTCGCCCAGCGCGTGGATACCCCGGAACACCGGCTCGGCATCGGCGGCCAGCTTCAGGCGCAGGCCGAACAACAGCAGCAACAGCAATGCCGCGGCCACCGCCAGGCCCACCCATGGCGGCACGAACTGGGCCAGGCGGTCACGGCTGACAGCCACCCCACGCCAGTGTGGCGAGAGTTCGCGCTCACGCTCGCCACGGGCACTGCGAATTGCCGCAGCGGTACGCTCGCGCAGCGCTTCGAGCTGGGCGCGGCCATCGTTCATGACCCGGTAGCGGCCCTCGAAGCCGAGGCTGGTGCACAGGTACAACAGCTCCAGCAGGTTGAGGCGTTCGCGCGGGCTCTGCAGGCAATGCTCCATCAGCTGGAACACCTTCTCACCGCCCCAGGCCTCGTTGTGCACCGTGATCAGCAAGCTCTGGCGGCTCCAGTCGCTGGCACTGCCCCACGGCGTGCTGAGCACTGCCTCGTCCAGCGCGGTGCACAGCGCATAGCGCGCCAGCAGCACCTCGTTGCGCACCACACCGGCGGCTTCGGCACGGGTCTCGAACTGGCGCAGATAGGCCAGCAACTGCGCCCGCAGGCTGGCCGGCGCCGAATGAGCGATGGTGTTGCGCAGGCGGGTAAGCAAGGCCAGCAACGGCCCGGCCGCCTGCTCGAGCGGGTTGACACCCACGCCCTGGCCAGGCGCCAGGGGCTCGGCCGGTACCTGCAACGGCGGCGGCTGCGGCGCTGGCGCGGCGGGTTGCGGGGCAGCACGGCCACCGGGGCGCGGCATGAACTGGGTACGGTCGTTGGCCTGCGGATCTTCCGGGTGCATCACGGGTTATCCTCGAATGGCCCAGAAGGCCAGGCTCAGGCCGGGGAACTCGCCGGCAACGTAGAAGGCAAAGCCACCGGAGTGTTGCAACTGCTTCCAGTGCTCGCTGCCCCGGTCGAGCTCGAAGTAGGTGGAGCCGGCATGGAACGGGATCTGCCGGGGCGCCACCGGCAACGGCAGCAGGCCGATGCCCGGCAGTTGCAGGTTGACCAGGTCGCGGATGTGCTCCACCGAGCCGATCTTGCTCTGTTGGCCAAAGCGGCTACGCAGCGTCTCGCTGGGCACATCGGCACGCACCACCAGGACGAAACTGGCGCTGTCGAGCAGGCTGCGGTCGGCAAGCATGCCAACGTGGATGCCGTAGGCCTTCTCGACGATGGGAATGGCCACCGCCTTGCTGTCGATCAGCGTCGACAAGGCCTCGCGCAAGGCGGCCATCACTGGCGCGAAGGTCGCCGCCAGGTCGTCGTGCTGATACACCGGGAAGCTGTGCGGGCGGCGGCCATCGCGGGTGAAGGTGGCGAACTCGCCAGCCAGGGCCACCAGCTCGCTGTACAGCCGCTCGGGATGCAGCGGGCTCAGCTGGTTGAGGTGTTCGACCAGCGGCTGGGCGCGGTTGACCAGTTGCAGCAGCATGAAGTCGGCAATCTCCGACGCCCCGCCATTGGCCGAGGCGACCACCCTGCCCGCCAGCGCTTCGCCACGTTGGTGCAGCAGGCCCAGCAGCTCGCCGCAAAAGCCGGACAGTTGCTGGCTGGCCGCCACGTCGAGTACCGGCGGGATGTAGCTGTCATCCACCACCAGCGCGCGGTCGGCGCGCTTTTCGCGGATGCGCAGCATGCCGAGGGCGGCGTAGTCGCTCAGGCCGTCCTCGCTGCGCAGCAGGCGCAGGGCGCGGCTGCCGAGGGCCAGCGGCGCACGGTTTTCGAACGGCGCGTTGTCGTCGCGCACCTCGCTGACACGGCTGACATAGCGGGCGCCAGCGACGGCTTCGCCCTCGTCGACGGTGTCGCGGGCCCCCGCCCGCTTGAGTGGCAGCCCCAGGTGGACAACGCCATCGCGCAGATCGTCGGGCACTTCCAGCGGCGCAGGTGGCAGGTCGTCGCGGGGGATGTCGAACGGCGTGCCGTCGGGCAGCAAGCCGCGGGCGCTGAGAATCGCCACCTTGCCCTGGGCAAGCAGGCCCTGGTCGAGCAGCAGCTCGGAGAAACCCCACGCGGCCACGCTCAGCGGCCGGTTGCGGGCGTCGACCAGGTGTTCGAGGTAGCGATCATGCTGTTGGAAATGCTGGGTCGTGATGAACATGCCTTCCGACCACACCACGCGATTGTTCCAGGACATGGGGACTCCGATTGCCTAGCGGGCAGGTTCAGGTTGGGGGGTGGCCACGGCGCTGCGCACGGCACGCACATCGAGGCTGATCTGATAGTCCCGCGGCGGCACCGGCAGCACGCTGCGCCACTGGGCCTGGTCGATCTCGCGGTAACCGACCACCAGGCCGATGTGGCGAGTGGCAGGGTCGAGCGGACGTTCCAGGCGCAACTGGCCGCCGGGCTGCAACAGCACTTCGTCCTGGTCGATCAGGTCGGCGCCGAGGGTGGCCTGGGCGCGCTCGGCCAGGGCGAAGTAGTCGGCGCGGGCAAATGCGGCGCTGTTCTTCAGCTCGTACAGGCGCACCCGTACCGGCGCAGGCGTGCCGCCAGGGCCTGGGTTCAGCCCCTCGGCGGCACTGAAATACAGGGTCACGGCTGCGCTGTCCGGTGCACTGTCGGCAGCGGGGGCAACCGGCGTGTCCTTGCTGCAGGCAGCCAGCAGCACCAGGCTCAGGGCTGCGACCAGTCGTATTGCTTTCATCCTTGTCCTCTTGACGTACCGTGGTCTTCCTGGGTGCGCTCAACTACGTTGCAAACGGCTGCTGTGGGCCTCGTAGGCGCGGCTGAATTCGCGGCCGAACAGTTCCTGGAAATCGTCTTCGGCTTCACGGGAGATCTGCCCGTAAAGCTCGGTGAACTGCTGCCAGCAGTGGGCCTGGCGCGAGCCACCGAACAACTTGGCCAGCCCCGCCGCAGGTGCCAGGCGCTGCTCCAGGCGCGCCGGCTGGAAACACGCGAGCAGGTGCTTGATTGCGGCCTGCACGCCCGCCATCACCGCCAGCTGGTGGGCGCGCACATCATCGAAGCTTTCGCGCACGGCCTGGTCCGGCGCCATGAACGCCTGGTTACCGTGACGCAGCAACAGCAGCAACGCCTCGTCGGCATTGGGGGCGAACTTCAGCGGGTTGTTCTGCACCGGGGCGATGGTGGTCTGCTGCATGCGGAACTCGCCCTTCAGGCTGCTGCGTGCACGCAACACGTCGATCAGGCCCTCCACCATCAAGCGGTAGCTTTGGCCGATGGCCTCCATTTGCGCTGCGGCGTCGGCGGCGTCGATGCGCAGGTGCTCGATACCGGCGCCGCGCAGGAACGCCTGCAGCAACGCATCGCTGCTTGCGGCTGGCGCAGGTGCGGCGACTGGTGCGCCTGCAGCAGGCTGTACAGGCGCTGCCGGAACGGCTGGCGCAGGCGGCGCAGTCGGGGCCGGGATCTGTGCCGGTGCCGGTGCCGGTGCCGAGCCGAACAGGTTCCAGTCTTCCGGGATCATCCCCGGCGCAGCAGGTTCGGCGGCCGGGGCAGGCGCCACCACCGGGGTTGGCGGGCGGAAGTCGTGCTGCTGAGCCGGCACATGGTCGGGCTGGCTGACCGGCGGCACGCTCGAGGGGCCAAGGAAGTCGAACAGGTCAGGCAGCGTGTCGTGGTTCGACGCACCTTGCAGGAACGCAGCCGGCGCACCGGAAATCGGCGGGGCGGGAACGGCCGGGGCCGCCACCTGGTTGGCCATCAGCGCCTCGAAACTGTGTACCTGGGGTTCGCCCTCCAGGGCGCCAGGCAGGTTCGCGTCGATGCGCGCCTGTATCTCGTATTCCCCAATACGGATAACTTCGCCATCCAGCAACTGCTCACTGTTACCGCGACGCAAGCGAATACCGGCACGAACTAATTCCACACCGTTCGTACTGTCATCGGTCAAAAAATATCGCCCTTCCTTGAACTGGATCACACAATGCCGGGCCGATACCAATCGCTCGGGGTCAGGAAGTACCCAGTCATTTTCCGCCGCACGGCCAAGCGTGATGGCACCGGTTTCCAGCCGCATCTCCGGGCATTGCCCGGGAGTAATCTTGTGGTAACTAGTGATAGTTAGGCAAAGTGCCATCACGCCTCCATGCATCCATTTAAAACATCGATCCATCCATTTGAGTTGTTTTCCCACAACCACTCAAATACAGCTGTACCCCTTGATTCACGGGGGCTTCGTGCGCACAACCGAACGTACGACGGCTATTCAACGCTAATGCCGAGGCTAACCGAATGGAATCGGACGAGTGGTGCTCGGTAACTGCCAACGGATTCACAGCTGGCACTCGGGGGCGCGTAGCTTACCTTGACACTCGCGAATAAATAAACCATAAATGCGCAACTTCGAAGTGCCAAAATAATATCACCATGATATCACCCCGGCACTCTTTGGAAAGTTTGTGCGCCAGTTCACACTTGCAACTTCGCACAACAACACGCCCTCACCAAGGGCCGATATGGAGATCGAATTCTGGTGAACGCATCGCCGCTGCTCGCCGCTGTTTCCGCTGACTTTCCCTGCGGCGATGACCTCGAATATGACGCCGAGTTTCTGCAACTGGAGCGTGACGCCCAGGGCCGCCCCGAGCGCGTCATGGGCGACGCCGTCCAGCCTGCCGAGCCACCACAGTGGCGCGATATCGAGCAGGCAAGCACGACCTTGCTGCAACGCAGCAAGGACCTGCGCATCACCCATTTCCTGCTTCAGGCCAACCTGGCCCTGCACGGCCTCCCAGGGCTTGCCGCCAGCCTGGAACTGATCCGCGATCTGCTCGGCGAGTACTGGCTGCACCTGCACCCACAACTGGACGCCGCCGACGACAACGACCCTACGGTACGGGTCAACGCCCTCGCCGGCCTGGCCTGCGACACCAACATCGCGCTGCTGCGTGATGCCGTGCTGGTGCGCTCCCGTGCCTTTGGCCCGGTCACCCTGCGCGCGGCACTGCACGCCGCAGGCGTGCAGCATTTCGCCAGCGAACAGCTCAGCGCCGAGGAACTGGCCGCCGCCCTGCGTGACGCCGACCCCGACCAGCTGCAGCAATGCCAAGAGGCGCTGCGGCTGGCCCGCGAGGCGGTGGACGCCATCGAGAGCCGGGTCAACGACCAGGTCGGTTCGGCCAGCGGTATCGATTTGTCAGCCTTGCGCCAGCCGCTGCGCCAGGTGCAGCAGGTACTGGCTGACTACTGCCCCGACGGGGCGGGCCCAGCCCCGCAAGCCGATGACACGCCGGCTGCCGAGCGCGATGACGAGCGGCAGGCGACCGCCAGTGCCGCCCCGGGCACACGGCCGGCTGCCCGCCCTGGTGAAGTCAACAGCCGCGAAGACGTGCAGCAGAGCCTTGACCGCCTGCTGCAGTACTACGCCCGCCACGAACCATCAAGCCCGCTGCCGGTACTGCTGCACCGGGCGAAGAAGCTGGTCCATGCCGATTTCGCAACCATTGTGCGCGACCTGATCCCCGATGGCTGGTCGCAATTCGAGAACCTGCGCGGCCCCGAGGACAACTGACGTCCTCGGCCCGCATCAACACCGACGCCCGCAACGAACAGCGCCGCCGTACCGGCGACCAGGAGGAACAACGTGGCGAAAGACAGCTCCCAGAAATTCATCGCGCGCAACCGTGCGCCGCGGGTGCAGATCGAATATGACGTCGAGCTCTACGGCGCCGAGAAGAAAGTCCAGTTGCCGTTCGTCATGGGCGTGCTGTCGGACCTTGCCGGCAAGCCGGCCGAACCGCTGCCAGCGGTGGCCGAGCGCAAGTTCCTGGAAATCGACGTTGACAACTTCGACTCGCGCCTGAAGGCGATGAAGCCACGCGTGGCCTTCAACGTGCCCAACGAACTGACCGGCGAAGGCAACCTGAGCCTGGACATCACCTTCGAGAGCATGGACGACTTCAGCCCGGCCGCCGTGGCGCGCAAGGTCGACGCCCTCAACCAGCTGCTCGAGGCCCGCACCCAATTGGCCAACCTGCTGACCTACATGGACGGCAAGACCGGTGCCGAGGACATCATCCTCAAGGCCATCAAGGACCCGGCCCTGCTGCAAGCCCTGGCCAGTGCACCGAAACCCGTCGACAACGAGCCCAAGGCCTGAGGAGACAGCCCATGAACGATCCATTGCGCGACGCCCAGGCCCAGCCGGGAGCTGCCACCCAGGACCCGAGCGAGTTCGCCGCCCTGCTGCTGCAGGAATTCAAGCCCAAGACCGAACGTGCCAAGGAAGCGGTCGAAAGCGCCGTGCGTACCTTGGCCGAGCAGGCCCTGGCGCAGACCAGCCTGGTGTCCAACGATGCCATCGGCTCGATCGAGCAGATCATTGCCGCCATCGACGCCAAGCTGACCGCACAGGTCAACCAGATCATCCATCACGATGACTTCCAGCAGCTGGAAAGCGCCTGGCGTGGCCTGCACTACCTGGTCAACAACACCGAGAGCGACGAGCAGCTGAAGATCCGCGTGCTCAACGTCTCGAAGACCGAGCTGCACAAGACCTTGAAGAAATTCAAGGGCACTGCCTGGGACCAGAGCCCGGTGTTCAAGAAGCTGTACGAGGAAGAGTACGGCCAGTTCGGCGGCGAACCTTATGGCTGCCTGGTCGGCGACTACTACTTCGACCAGTCGCCACCCGACGTCGAGCTGCTGGGCGAGATGTCGAAGGTCTGCGCCTCGATGCACGCACCGTTCATTGCCGCCGCCTCGCCGACCGTGATGGGCATGGGCTCCTGGCAGGAGCTGAGCAACCCGCGCGACCTGACCAAGATCTTCACCACCCCGGAATACGCCGGCTGGCGCTCGCTGCGTGAGTCCGAAGACTCGCGCTACATCGGCCTGACCATGCCGCGCTTCCTGGCGCGTCTGCCTTATGGCGCCAAGACCGACCCGGTCGAAGCATTTGCCTTCGAAGAAGACACCGACGGCGCCGACAGCAGCAAGTACACCTGGGCCAACGCCGCCTATGCCATGGCCGTGAACATCAACCGCTCGTTCAAGTACTACGGCTGGTGCTCGCGCATTCGTGGCGTGGAGTCGGGTGGCGAAGTGCAGGGCCTGCCGGCGCACACCTTCCCCACCGACGACGGTGGCGTGGACATGAAGTGCCCGACCGAAATCGCCATTTCCGACCGCCGCGAAGCGGAGCTGGCCAAGAACGGGTTCATGCCGCTGTTGCACAAGAAGAACACCGACTTCGCTGCCTTCATTGGTGCCCAGTCGCTGCAGAAGCCGGCCGAATACGACGACCCGGACGCCACCGCCAACGCCAACCTGGCCGCGCGCCTGCCGTACCTGTTCGCCACCTGCCGCTTCGCTCACTACCTCAAGTGCATCGTTCGCGACAAGATCGGCTCGTTCAAGGAGAAGGACGAGATGCAGCGCTGGCTGCAGGACTGGATCCTCAACTACGTCGACGGCGACCCGGCGCACTCCACCGAGACCACCAAGGCCCAGCACCCGCTGGCAGCAGCCGAGGTTGTGGTCGAGGACGTCGAAGGCAACCCGGGTTACTACAACTCGCGCTTCTACCTGCGCCCGCACTACCAGCTCGAAGGGCTGACCGTGTCGCTGCGCCTGGTATCGAAGCTGCCTTCGGCCAAAGGGGCCTGACAGACTTCGGGGCCGCTTCGCGGCCCTTTCGCGACGCAAGGCCGCTCCTGCACAGAGGGCCGACGTCGTGTGTTGAGTGAGAGACCGACGCAGCTTCTGTAGGAGCGGCCTTGCGTCGCGAAAGGGCTGCGCAGCAGCCCCAACTGCACCAAACCGCCAACCTGACGCGTAATACCGAGGACACCATGGCTGTAGACATTTTCATCAAGATCGGCGACATCAAGGGCGAGTCCCACGACAAGGCCCACAAGGACGAAATCGACGTGCTCAACTGGAGCTGGGGCATGTCCCAGTCCGGCAACATGCACATGGGCAGCGGCGGCGGCTCGGGCAAGGTCAACATCCAGGACCTGTCGATCACCAAGTACATCGACAAGGCCAGCCCCAACCTGATGGCCCACTGCTCCAGCGGCAAGCACATCGACAAGGTCAAGCTGACCGTGCGCAAGGCCGGGGGCGAGAGCCAGGTCGAGTACCTGATCATCAACCTTGAAGAAGTCATCATCAGTTCGCTGAGCACTGGTGGCTCGGGCAGCGACGACCGCCTGACCGAGCACGTGACCCTGAACTTCGCCAAGGTCACCGTCGACTATCAGCCGCAGAAAGCCGACGGCACCAAGGAAGGCGGCCCGATCAAGTACGGCTGGAACATCCGCTCCAACGTCAAGATCTGACCGACCGCGCCCGCGCCGCCTTGGCTGGCGCGGGCGCCTTCCCCCACCTCACCCGCTCACGGTGAACCCCATGGCCAAGCCTTCTTTCATCAACCTCTGGAATGCCTACCCGACCGACTCCTCGCCTTGCGACGGCGGCTGGGACAACCAGTGCGCCATCCGCATGAGTATCGCGCTCAACGGCGAGCACACCATCAAGGTGAACGCCGGTACCTACAGCGAACCACGTTGTGCCCATGGCCATGCCCGGGGTGCCGAATCGCTGGCCAACTGGCTGTGGAAGCACCATCTTGGCGCCCCGCTGCAACTGAGCGGCAGCGCAAGCGACCGCCTCAAGCTCGGCGAAAAGCGCGGCATCATCTTCTTCAAGGACTGCTTCGCCCGTGCCGGGCAGGCATTCGAAAACCGTACCGGCGATCACATCGATTTGTGGGACAGAGGCCGGGTCACGGGCTATTTCGCCGACCAGGCCCATCGTTCCAAGGCCGTCTGGTTCTGGGAGCTGAAATGAAACGTGCGCCCAAAGCCATGCCGGCCCTGCTGGTCGCGTTCGCCCTGAATGCCTGTGCACAGCCCCCCGCTCCCTCGTCGAACGCGGCGCCAGAGGTCAGCCTTGCCGGGAAAAAGCTCGTGCTGGTGAACCACGAAGGCCGCTGCGCGCTGCGCAAGGCCGATGCCTCGCTGTTGCAGCTGGAGATGCCCTGGCCCTGCCAGCTCAGCCCGGAGCGAGATGGCGGCAAGCCTCGCGTGGAGCAGTTCAATGGCGCGCAGATCATCATTGTCAGCCATGTGCAGCCAGACCCGTCACAACCCGGCCGTTGCGAAAGCCAGTACCAGGCGGTTCGCCAGCTGGGCGAGCGCCTGGAGCCTTCCATCCTGGCACGTGGCGCCAGCTGCTCGAACGGCCCTGTAGACCAGAAGAACTTCGTGGGGCTGTTCGAGTGGTAGCCGAAATCGCCGCCCGCGACCGTCTGCAGCCCTCGCTGCTGGACCGCCTGACCGACGACGACCCGGGCAACCCGCAGGAAGCGCCGGACAAGCGCGTGCTCAGCCTGCACCAGCTCAAGGCCTCGGTACTGCGCGACCTCGCCTGGTTGCTCAACACCACTTCGCTGCTCGACAGCGCCGCGACCCTGGGCACCCCGGCCGGGGCTTCGGTGATCAACTACGGCCTGCCGGCCCTGGCCGGCAACAGCGCCTCGAACATCGACCTGGCCGCCCTGGAGCGCATCATCCACCAGGCCATCGCCACCTACGAGCCGCGCATCCTCGCCCATACCCTGAAGGTGCGTGCCCAGGCCGCACCCGGCGAGATGAATGCCAACGCCCTGAGTTTCGAAATCGAAGGTGACCTGTGGGCCCAGCCGGCGGCCTTGCCGTTGCTGCTGCAGACCGAGGTGGACCTTGAGTCCGGCCATGTGCGCGTGGCCCCTGCCGAACGCCGGAGGCGTGCATGAACCCGCGCCTGCTCGAGCTGTACAACCAGGAGCTGCAGCACATCCGCGAAAGTGCGGCGGAGTTCGCCCGGGAATACCCGAAGATCGCCGGGCGCCTGACGCTGTCCGGGATCGAGTGTGCCGACCCCTATGTCGAGCGCCTGCTCGAAGGCTTCGCCTACCTCACCGCGCGGGTGCAACTGAAGCTGGATGCCGAGTACCCGACCTTCACCCATAACCTGCTGGAGATCGCCTACCCGCACTACCTGGCGCCGACCCCGTCGATGACCGTGGTGCAACTGCAGACCGACCCCGACGAGGGTTCACTGGCCGCCGGGTTCCGCCTGCCGCGTGACAGCGTGCTGCGCGCCAACCTGGGGCGCAACTCGCAAACCCCGTGCGAGTTCCGCAGCACCCAGGACGTCACCCTCTGGCCCTTGCAGGTAGCCCGCGCCGAGTACTTCGGCAACCCCGGCGCGGTGCTCGGGCGCCTGGCCAGCAGCGTGCCACAAGCCCGCGCCGGCCTGCGCCTGACCCTGCGCAGTGGCGCCGAGGTGCCGTTCGCCAGCTTGCCGCTCAGCCATCTGCCGCTGTACCTCAACGGCGCCGACGAAACCCCGTTCCGCCTCTACGAGCAACTGCTGGGCAGCGCCTGTGCGGTGTTCGTGCGCCAACCCGGCGCCGATTGGGTGGAACGTATTCCGGTCGAACAGGCCCTGCGCCCGTGTGGCTTCGATGACCGTGAAGCGGCGTTGCCGGTGGTGCCCCAGGCCTTCCAGGGCTACCGCCTGCTGCAGGAGTACTTCGCCCTGCCGCAGCGCTTCCTGTTCGTCGATTTTGCCGGGCTGGAGCAGGCCGTACAGCGCTGCACCGGCCAGACGCTGGAAGTGCTGGTATTGTTCGAACGCTTCGACCAGAGCCTGGAGAGCAGCGTCGGCGCGAGCCAGTTCGTGCCGTTCTGCACTCCGGCGATCAACCTGTTCCCGCGCCGTGTCGACCGCCTGCACCTTTCCGATCGAGTGCATGAGCACCACGTGATCGCCGACCGCACCCGGCCCACCGATTTCGAGATCCATTCCCTGCAGCGGGTCACCGGCCACGGCACCGGGCCGGATCAGGAATTCCTGCCGTTCTATGCGGTGCGCGACCCGTCGCGCTACGGCCGCGACCAGGCCTACTACATCGTGCGCCGGGAGCCGCGGGTGCTGTCCAGCGACCAGCGACGCAATGGCACCCGCTCCAGCTACATGGGCAGCGAAACGTTCATCAGCCTGGTCGACGGCCAGCAGGCACCCTACCGTCACGACCTGCGCCAGCTGGGTATCAGCGCCCTGTGCAGCAACCGCGACCTGCCACTGTTCATGAGTGTTGGCGACGGGCGCAGCGACTTCAGCCTGGCCGACAGCGCACCGGTTGCCGGCGTGCGTTGCCTGGCCGGCCCGAGCCGGCCCAAGGCCAGCCATGCCCACGACAACCGCGCCTGGCGCCTGATCAGCCAGCTGTCGCTGAACTACCTGTCGCTGGCCGAGCACGGCCAGGGCGCCGCCGCCCTGCGCGAATTGCTGCGCCTGTATGGCGACCCGCAGGACAGCGCCCTGAATCTGCAGATCGACGGCCTGCGCGACGTCAGCAGCAAGCCCTGCACCCGACGCCTGCCGATGCCCGGGCCGATCGTTTTCGGGCGTGGCCTGGAGATCACCCTGACCTTCGACGAAAACGCCTTCCGCGGGACCGGCGTGTTCCTGCTCGGCGCGGTGTTCGAGCGTTTCCTGACCCGCTACGTGTCGATCAACAGCTTCACCGAAACGGTACTGCGCACCAGCGAACGCGGCGAGATCATGCGCTGGTCGGCCAAACCGGGGCGCAGGCCAACCTTATGAACACCTTGCAGGCCATGCAGGACGAGCCCTGGGCGTACGACTTCTTCCAGGCGCTGCGCCGCCTCGAAGCGCAATACCCCGAGCTGCCACGCTTCGGTCATTCCCTGCGCCTGGCCGACGAGCCTGTGCGCCTGGGCCAGCGCCTGGACTGCGGGTTCGCCCCGTCGACCCTTGCCTCGGTCAGCGCCGACGGCAACCAGCCGGCGCGCCTGGAGCAGTTTTTCTTCGGCCTCGGTGGCCCCAACGGGCCGCTGCCACTGCACCTGACCGAATACATGCGCGAGCGCCAGCGCAACCATGCCGATTCGACCAGCAAGGCGTTCCTCGACGTCTTCCATCACCGCCTGCTGAGCCTGTTCTACCGTGCCTGGGCCGAAGCCCGACCGACCGTCAGCCACGATCGCCCGGGTGATGACTACTGGGCCGCGCGCCTGGCGGCGCTCAGTGGCCGTGGCCAGCCCGAACTGCAAGGCCAGGGCGCGCTGGCCGACACCGCCAAACTGCACTGGTCCGGCCACCTGAGCGCGCAAACGCGCTACCCGGACGGCCTGTGCAGCATCCTCAGCGGGTATTTCGGCGTGCCTGTGACGCTGGAAGAGTACGTCGGCCAGTGGCTTGAGCTGCCCGAACGCAGCCAGCTCGGCGTGCGCGCCAACCGCCTGGGCATGGACCTTTGCCTGGGCCGCTACGCCTGGGACCGCCAGCACAAGTTCCAGCTGTGCCTCGGCCCGCTCAGCCTCGACCAGTACCACGCCCTGCTGCCCGGCGGACAGGCCTTCGTCGAACTGGCGGCATGGGTCGCCGAATACCTGGGCCAGGAACTGGACTGGGACCTCAACCTGATCCTCGCGCAGGACCAGGTGCCTGCACTGCAACTCAATGCCGGCCTACGCCTGGGCTTCGATACCTGGCTCGGCCGCCCTTCGCACGATGCACGCGACCTGAAGCTGGCCCGGTACTACGCCGACCAGCCGGCCGCCGCCCACCATACAAGGAACCAGGACCATGGGTGAAATCAGCCGCGCCGCGCTGTTCGGCAAACTCAACAGCGTCGCCTACAAGGCCATCGAGGCCGCAACGGTGTTCTGCAAGCTGCGGGGCAACCCCTATGTCGAACTGGTGCACTGGCTGCACCAGTTGCTGCAACTGCAGGACAGCGACCTGCACCGTATCGTGCGCCAGTTCGATATCGAGCCGGCGCGCCTGGCCCGCGACCTGACCGATGCACTGGACCGGCTGCCACGCGGTTCAACCTCGATCACCGACCTTTCCTCGCAGGTGGAAGAAGCCGTCGAGCGCGGCTGGGTATACGGCAGCCTGATGTTCGGCGAGAGCCAGGTGCGCAGCGGCTACCTGCTGGTCGGCATCCTCAAGACACCTGGCCTGCGCCATGCCCTGCTGGGGCTGTCGAACGAGTTCGCCAAGCTGAAGATCGAGGCGTTGAGCGAACGCTTCGACGAGTACGTGGGAGACTCACCGGAAAACCACCTGGCCGCCACCGACGGCTTCAGCGCTGGGCAGCCTGGCGAGGCCAGCGGCGCCGTGGCGCCTGCGGCGATGGGCAAGCAGGAGGCGCTCAAGCGCTTTACCGTCGACCTTACCGAACAGGCCCGAAGCGGCAAGCTCGACCCTATCGTCGGCCGTGACGAAGAGATCCGCCAGCTGGTCGATATCCTCATGCGACGCCGGCAAAACAACCCGATCCTTACCGGTGAAGCCGGTGTCGGCAAGACCGCCGTGGTCGAAGGGTTCGCCTTGCGCATCGTCGCTGGCGACGTGCCGCCAGCGCTCAAGGACGTCGAGCTGCGCAGCCTGGACGTCGGCCTGCTGCAGGCCGGCGCCAGCATGAAAGGCGAGTTCGAACAGCGCCTGCGCCAGGTGATCGAGGATGTGCAGGCCTCGCCCAAACCGATCATCCTGTTCATCGATGAAGCCCATACCCTGGTCGGTGCCGGTGGCGCCGCCGGCACCGGCGATGCCGCCAACCTGCTCAAACCGGCACTGGCCCGTGGCAGCCTGCGCACGGTGGCGGCTACCACCTGGGCCGAGTACAAGAAGCACATCGAGAAGGACCCGGCCCTGACCCGCCGCTTCCAGGTGGTGCAGGTGGACGAGCCGAGCGAAGCCAAGGCGCTGCTGATGATGCGTGGGGTGGCATCGACCATGGAGCAGCACCACCAGGTGCAGATCCTCGACGAAGCACTCGAAGCCGCGGTCAAGCTGTCGCACCGCTACATCCCGGCGCGCCAGCTGCCGGACAAATCGGTGAGCCTGCTCGATACCGCCTGCGCGCGCGTGGCCATCAGCCTGCACGCGGTGCCAGCCGAGGTCGACGACAGCCGCCGGCGTATCGAGGCGCTGGAGGTCGAGCAGGCGATCATCGCCCGTGAAGCCGCCATCGGTGTGCCTACCGGGCAGCGCCAGGCTCAGGCCGACACCCTGCTGGCCGAAGAGCGCCAACGCCTGGCCACGCTGGAAAGCCGCTGGGCCGAAGAAAAGGCCCTGGTCGACCAATTGCTGGCCACCCGCGCCCAGCTGCGCGACCAGGCCGGGGTGGTCGACCAGGACGCGCAGGTGCCAGGCAACCCTGAACTGCGCGAAACGCTGGCCGACCTGCAACGGCGCCTGAGCGCCCTGCAAGGCGAGAGCCCGTTGATCCTGCCGACCGTGGATTACCAGGCAGTGGCCTCGGTGGTGGCCGACTGGACCGGGATTCCGGTGGGACGCATGGCGCGCAACGAGATCGAGACCGTGCTCAACCTCGACAGCCTGCTGGCCAGGCGCATCATTGGCCAGGACCACGCGCTTGAAATGATCGCCAAGCGCATCCAGACCTCCCGCGCCGGCCTCGACAACCCGAACAAGCCGATTGGCGTGTTCATGCTCGCCGGCACCTCTGGCGTGGGCAAGACCGAGACCGCACTGGCCCTGGCCGAGGTGCTGTACGGCGGTGAACAGAACCTGATCACCATCAACATGAGCGAGTTCCAGGAGGCCCATACCGTCTCGACTCTCAAGGGCGCCCCACCTGGCTACGTCGGCTACGGTGAAGGCGGCGTGCTGACCGAGGCCGTGCGCCGCCGGCCGTACAGCGTGGTGCTGTTGGACGAGGTGGAAAAAGCCCACCCGGACGTGCACGAGATCTTCTTCCAGGTGTTCGACAAGGGCGTGATGGAGGACGGCGAAGGCCGCCAGATCGATTTCCGCAACACGCTGATTCTGCTCACCACCAACGCCGGTACCGAGCTCATTGCGCGCACTTGCAGCGACCCACAGGCCCTGCCCGACCCGGACGCGGTGGCCAGCCAGCTGCGCAAGCCGCTGCTGGAAATCTTCCCGCCGGCGCTGCTCGGCCGCCTGGTGACCATCCCCTACTACCCGCTCAGCGACGCCATGCTCAAGGCCATCACCCGCCTGCAACTGGAGCGCATCCGCAAGCGCGTCGAAGGCACGCACAAGGTCGGCTTCGCCTACGACGAAGGGGTGGTGGAGCTGATCGTCTCGCGCTGTACCGAAACCGAAAGCGGTGGCCGCATGATCGACGCCATCCTCACCAACGGCCTGCTGCCGGACATGAGCCGCGAGTTCCTCACCCGCATGCTCGAAGGCAAGCCGCTAGCGAGCGTGCGCATCAGCCGCCGCGACAACGACTTGCACTATGACTTCGGCGCAGCCGACTGACAGGACGGACCATGCTGTTCACGCAGTTCACGCGCCTGGCGCAGATCAACAGCCCGTTGGGGCCGGACAAGCTGATCCTGGCCGAAATGGGTGGCAGCGACGAGCTCGGCCGCCTGTTCGACTATGAGCTGCAGCTGACCAGCGACGACCCGGCCATCGACCTCAATGCCCTGCTGGGCAAGCCGATGAGCCTGAGCGTGCAGCAGGGCCTCGGCACGTCACGTTACTTCCATGGCATCGTCGCCCGCTGCAGCCAGTCGGTGGACCAGGGCCAGTTCGCCAGCTACCGGGTCACCCTGCGCCCGTGGCTGTGGCTGCTGACCCGCACCAGCGACTGCCGCATCTTCCAGCACCTGAGCGCGCCACAGATCATCAAGCAGGTGTTTCGCGACCTGGGCTTTTCCGACTTCGAGGATGCCCTGAGCCGCAGCTACCGCGAACGCGAATACTGCGTGCAGTACCGCGAGACCAGCTTCGACTTCGTCAGCCGGTTGATGGAAGAGGAAGGCATCTACTACTTCTTCCGCCACGAAGCGCAGCGCCACGTGCTGGTGCTGGCCGACGCCTATGGCGCGCACCCGCAGGTGCCTGGCTACGAAAGCGTGCCCTTCTACCCGCCGGACGGGCAGCACCGCGAGCGTGACCACATCAACGACTGGCACCTGGCCCAGGAAGTCCAGCCAGGTTCCCTGGAGCTCAACGACTACGACTTCCAGCGCCCCAGCGCGCGCATCGACGTGCGCTCGGCCATGCCACGCCCGCACCAGGCCGGTGACTACCCACTGTACGACTACCCCGGCGCCTACCAGCAAAGCCAGGATGGCGAACACTACGCGCGTACTCGCCTGGAGTCGCTGCAGAGCCTGCACGAGCGGGTCGAGCTGCGCGGCAACGCCCGCGGCCTGGGCAGTGGCCACCTGTTCAGCCTCAGCGGGTTCACCCGCCAGGACCAGAACCGCGAGTACCTGATCGTCGGCGCACGCTACTACGTGCATCAGGAGCGCCTGGAAAGCGGCACCGGCAGCAGCGCAGCGCAATTCGAAAGCAACCTCAGCTGCATCGACGCACAGCAGAGCTTCCGCCCGCAGGGCAGCACCGTGCGGCCGATCGTCAAGGGCCCGCAAACCGCCGTGGTGGTCGGGCCCGCCGGCGAGGAAATCTGGACCGACCAATATGGCCGGGTGAAGGTGCACTTCCACTGGGACCGCCACGACCAGTCCAACGAGAACAGCTCCTGCTGGATCCGCGTATCGCAGGCCTGGGCCGGCAAGAACTGGGGCTCGATGCAGATCCCGCGCATCGGCCAGGAGGTGATCGTCAGCTTCCTCGAAGGCGACCCCGACCGGCCCATCATCACTGGCCGCGTCTACAACGCCGAACAGAGCGTGCCCTACGACTTGCCCGCCAATGCTACGCAAAGCGGCATGAAGAGCCGCTCGAGCAAAGGCGGAAGCCCGGCCAATTTCAATGAAATCCGCATGGAGGACAAAAAGGGCGCCGAGCAGATCTACGTGCATGCCGAGCGCAACATGGACACCGTGGTCGAGCAGAGCGAGACGCTGGCGGTCGGCATCAACCGTACCCAGACGGTGGGCATGCTGGAAACCATCACCATCGGCCAGGACCGCATCCGCGCCGTGCGCCGTGACGACATGTTGCTGGTCGGCGCCAGCAAGACCGATAGCGTCAGCACCAGCTACCTGATCGAAGTGGGCGAAAACCTGCGCCTGGTGTGCGGCAAGAGCGTGATCGAGCTCAACGCCAGCGGCCAGATCAATATCAGCTGCGAGCAGTTCAGCTTCCATGCCAGGCAGAACGGCGAGATCAATACCGACGGCACCCTCGACTTGAACGTCGGCAGCGGTGCGCAGACCGCGCCCGACAACCAGGGTGTGAAAAAGACCATCGACGACTCGGTGAAGGCGATCTTCTCCGGCTCCGACCAGTAACGAGACCTGTCATGAGTTATCGCGTCAACGAATTCCGCCTGGCCCTGCCCGATGCCGCCGTGCAGGACAGCAGTATCAACATCCTGCGTTTCGAGGCGCTGGCCACCTCGCTGATCATCAGCCGCAGCCTGCTGGCCGAAGGCGAGACCTTGCAGAGCAATTTCGACGGCCAGTTGCAGCGCCTGCAGCAGCAGGTCAAGGACCTGCGCATGCAGCCCGCCCAGGCGGTGCTGGTAGGCGCCGGGCAGTCGATCGCCGCCATCGAGCTGAGCAGCCAGTTCAGCAAGGGCCACGAGAAGGTCTATCAGTACCAGCTGGCCCTGGTGCTGCCCGGCACGCGCAAGATGTTTGCCCTGAGCTACGTCAAGGCCAGCCCGCTGGGCGCGGCCGAAGCGGCGCACTGGGCAAGCATCAAGCAGTCGCTCGACTTCGACAGCCTGGGCTGATCGCGCACCATGTCCGACGCACTGTGGGCCGCCCGCGAAGGCGACGCGCTGATGCACACCTCGATGCTGGCCGACATCGTCGGGGGTGTGCTGGAAATCGCCGCCACGGTGGCCATCGGCGCCCTGGCCACTGCCGCAGTGGCGGCGGCATTCGGCCTGACCGTGGCCACTGGCGGCCTTGGCTGCTTCGTGCTGGGCGCGGTGGTCGGCCTGGTGGTCGGTGTGGTCATGGCCAAGACCGGCGCCGATACGGGCCTGAGCCGATTATGCGAGGGCATCGGCAATTTCCTGTTCCCGCCGTCGGTGCAGGCCAACATCATCAGTGGCTCGTCGAACACTCGCACCAACGGCAAGCGCGCGGCACGTGCTGCCGGCGTCGTCACCGGCCCGCCGGCACCGTTGGAGCAGGCCGGGGCCGAGGCTGGCGAGGCGAAGGAAGAAACCTTCCTCGACATGGCCAAGGGCTTCTTCTCGCAAATGTGGCGGCCGACCGTGGCCACGCCCGCCGCCAATACCTTGCCGGCCCCGGACGACAAGGTGCTGTGCAGCAAGCACCCGCCGATGCCACCGCAGTACCTGGCCGAGGGGTCCAGCAAGGTGCTGATCAATGGCCACCCGGCCTGCCGCAGCGGTGACCGCAGCACCTGCGAAGCGGTGATCGTCGATGGCGGCCTTGTGTCGAACAACGTGCGCATCGGCGGCGAGCCGATCGTGGTGCGCGAGATTCGCAGCGGCAAGACGCCGGGCATCGGCCTGGCAGTGACCGCGTTGATGCTGCTACGCGGGCGTGGCGGCAAGTTCTACAGCAAGTTCGGCTGCATGTTGCTGGGTGGGGTGAGCAGTTTCGTCTCCGGGCAGGTTACCAATGCCATCGTTCAGGCAACGTCCGGCTCACCCAACCCGGTGCACGCGTCTACCGGGGCAAAGATCCTGTGCGGGCCCGACGAGCTGGATTTCAGCCTGCAGGCGCTGCTGCCCCTGGACTGGCAACGGCTCTACAACAGCCGCGACGAGCGCCGTGAAGGGCTGTTCGGCGCAGGTTGGAGCATCGAGTACGAGGTGTTCGTGCAACTGCACCTGGACGCCGATGGCAGCGAGCGCTTGTCGTTTACCGATGAACAGGCTCGAGTCATCGACATGGGCTACATTGCCCGCGCCGATGCCGTGTTCAGCGCCGGTGAAGGGTTGAGCGTACGCCGCTCGCAACAGGACGAAATCCTGATCGAGGATATCGACAAAGGGCTGTACCGCCTGTTCCAGCCCTCCCCTGGAAAACCGGGCCACTGGCGCCTGAGCGCCATGGGTGACCGCAACGACAACCGCATCTATCTGGACTATGACGAAAGCGGGCGCCTGATCCGGCTGCGTGACACGTTCGACCTTGTACAGGTCGAGTTGCACTATGCGCCACAGTGGCCACAACGGGTCGCCCGCCTGGAACGTCGCCATGCCGATGGCGACCTGCAGTTGCTGGTCAGTTACCAGTACGACGCCTGTGGCGACCTGGCGGCAGTGTACGACAGCCAGGGCAGGCTGCGCCGCCGCTTTGTCTACGACGAACAACGGCGCCTGGTCGAGCATGAGAACGCTGCTGGTCTGCGCTGCTTCTACGAATGGGCATTGACCGAAGACGACTGGCGGGTGGTGCATTACAGGAGCAGTGGCGGTGATGAGTACCAGTTCGAGTACGACATCCCTGCACGCACGACCCGGATCACCGATGGCTTGCAACGTGTCAGCACGCGACGCTGGAATGCCCAGTACCAGATCACCGAATACATTGATGCAGTCGGCGCGACCTGGCGGTTTGAATGGGACGACGAGCGTCAGTTGCTCGCAGCGGTCGATCCGATGGAAGGGCGCTGGCAATACTTTTACGATGCTTCGGGCAACCTGACCCAGACCGTCGACCCGCTGGGGCGCAGCGAATCGACGCAGTGGCTGGAGCATTGGTCGCTGCCGCGCTCGACGATGGACCCGGCCGGCAACAGCTGGCAGTACCGCTATGATCCGCGCGGCAACTGTATCGGCGAAACCGACCCGCAAGGTAACGTCACGCAGTACCGCTACGACCACCGTGGCCAGCCGACCGAGATCATCGACCCCGCAGGGCATTCGCGAACCCTGCGCTGGAGCGACCTGGGACTGCTTCTGCAGGAAACCGACTGCTCCGGCCACATCACACGCTATCGTTATGACCGCAACGGCCATTTGCTGTCAGTGACCGATGCGTTGAGCGAACGTACCGAGTTCGAGTACGACAGCGATGGCCTTCTGCTTGGCGTGACACGGCCAGACGGTACCCGTGAAGGTTATCGCTACGATGAGGCAGGAAGGCTGACGCAAGCGATCGACCCCGCTGGTGGTATCACCGCGTACCGCTTCGATGCCCGTGGTGTCCTGCTCCAGTCCAGCGACCCGCAAGGACGCACGCTTGGCTACCAGGTCGACCCCTACGGTCGACTGCTGTCGCTGACCAACGAAAACGTCGAGCACTTTTACTTCCGGTGGGATGCCGCCAATCGCCTGGTCCGCGAGCAGTTTCTCGATGGAACCGCCAGGGAGTACCGTCACGACCCGTTACACAATGTGGTGCAGGTGGCCTACATCCCGACGCCCGGTAACAGCTCGGTCGAGCCGATCGTCCACCGCCTGGAACGTGATGCCCTGGGTCGTCTGATTACCAAGACGACCGCGGATGGCGTTACCACCTATGGCTACGATGAGCTCGACAACCTTACCGAGGTTCATTTCGACGATGCTGCCGGCAACAGCGAAACCCTGCAATTGTGCTTTGACGCGCTGGGACAGCTGGTCGAGGAGCACAGTGGCAACGGCGTACTGCGCCATCGCTACGATGAGTTGGGCAACCTGTGCCGCACCCAGTTGTTCGATGGCCGCTGGATCAACCGCATGTACTACGGAAGCGGTCACCTGCACCAGATCAACCTGGACGGACATGTCATCAACGACTACGAACGCGATCGCCTGCACCGGGAAGTGCAGCGTACCCAGGGCGCGTTGCTCACACACCAGGAATATGACCGCAACGGACGTTTGCGCACCCGCAGATGCAGGCCCGCCAGCCAACCCGTGCAATTACCCGCACCTTTCCAGCAGCGCTTCGAATACGACCCGCGCGATGACCTGAACCGGCGCGTGCGGCAGGTAGCCGGCCGGGTGCAGCATGACCAGATCATCCAGCTTGATGCGGGTGGGCGCCTGATGGGCAGTCATGACATTGCCAACGGCAATCATGAAACCTACCGCTACGATGCCGCCGGCAACCTGCTGGATGCCACGGCCAATGCCCCAGTTCTGCACGACAGGTTGCTGGCGTACCAGGACAAGCGCTACCGCTACGACGCCTTTGGCCGCCTGGTGGAAAAGCGCAGCAGCCGGCGCGGCATACAGCATTTCAGCTACGACGCAGAGCACCGCCTGGTAGAGGTACGCACTCGCCAGGCAGGGCGGGAACGCAGTGTACGCATGCGTTACGATCCGCTCGGGCGGCGGGTGGAAAAAAGCGAACATGATGGTGCCGGGCAGCTGCTCGGCCAGACGCGCTTTGCCTGGGACGGATTACGCCTGTTGCAGGAACAGCGCCATGGCCAGGTAAGCCTGTACCTGTACGAGGGTGACGGCTATGAGCCGCTGGCACGCATCGACGGCAGCGGGCCGAACCAGCAGGTGCTGCACTTCCATAATGACCTCGGGGGGCTCCCGGAGTGGCTGACCGATGAACAGGGACGCGTGGTATGGCAGGCCAGCTATCTGGGCTGGGGTTCTACCCTCGATGAGTCCCGCCAGGCCAGTTGCCTGCAGGAACAGAATCTGCGCTTCCAGGGGCAATACCTGGATCGGGAGACCGGGTTGCATTACAACACCTTCAGGTTCTATGACCCGGAGGTAGGCCGCTTTACCCAGCCTGACCCGATTGGCCTGTCTGGTGGTCACCAACTGTACCGGTATGCGCCAAACCCGGTGACATGGGTCGATCCACTAGGTTGGCTGACCTTGACCGGTTATACCAAGGGCGGTATCAAGCGAACCACCGAAGCCTGGCGCAGCAGGCATGGTCCGGCGTCAATGCGTGACCACCACATGATCCCGCAAGAAATGTGGCGGGAAGACCGCGATTTCCGTAACCAGATGAAAGCTGCCGGAATTCGCAACCCCAAACGCTACATCGACCAGCAGATCTCGCGCATTCCGAATGCATTTCACGCCGACATTCACGCCAAAGGTTGGAACGAGGACTGGAAGAAGTGGTTCAACAACAACGCGAACTTCACCAAGAAGGACCTGCAAAAGCAGATCAAGGTGATGATGCGCCAATACAATGTGCCCAAGGCGACGAGGAACCATGTGCGTCGCTACGGCAAGAATGGCAAGGGCTGCGGAGGCTGACATGAACATCTATCACTTGGACAACGCGCCGACTCCCTGGGGAGACTGGGGCGCGGTACTGCTCCAGGGCATGATCGCCTGGGACGAAGATACCGATGTAGACAGCATCGAGCGGGCCGGCCCGTACACCCCGGCCGCCTACATACGTTCGGGTTCGCTGGTGCTCACCCAGCCGGTCAAGGAAGCCCTGGAAAAAAGCGGCCTGAAGGGGATCGGGCGTTACGAGCATCTGGAGAAGACCCATATCGTTCACATCGACTGGCTGCACTGGGACACCAGCAAGCCCATTACCGATTACCTCGATCTGGAAGGCGGGCCGAGCTCGATCATCGACTCCCTGCCGCATGACCCTGAGCTTGCCGCGCGTATGCCGGAGTACTGGCAGGCATTCGTGATGGGCAAGCTCAACCTGCTCAAGGACCCGCAGCATGACCCTGCCGACCTCGGCCAGTATCTCAAGGTGCTCAAGGCCGACGAGCAAGCCGACTTCTTCAAAGGGGATGTCTATCGCGGGTACTTCCTGAGCGAACGGGCCAAGGAGTGGCTGGAACAGCAGTGCCCAGGTTGCTTTACATTCACCCTGCTCGGTTGAATCAGTCCAGCTGCCGAGCCCTCAGTTCCTGCGCCAGCATGTCAATGAAGGCGCGGACCTTGGCCGAACCGTACTTGCTCTCCCGGTGCAGTATATGGATTGGCCACGGCGCCTCTTCGTATTCGGCAAGGATCACCTGCAACTGCCCACTGGCCACCTCATCCGCGACCTGATACGACAGCAGGCGGGCAATGCCCAACCCGCCGCTGGCAGCGGCGATTGCCCCGTCATTGCTGGTCACCGTCAAGCGAGGCTTCATGCGCACCAGAGTCGGCTCATCGGTCACCCCAAAGCGCCAACCGGCTCGCGGCGACAGGTTGGTGGTGCCGATCACCGCATGCTCCGCCAGGTCGGACGGGTGCTTCGGCACGCCATGGCGCGCCAGGTACTCGGGAGAGGCGCACAGCATGCGCCGGACCCTGCCCACCCGCAGTGCTTTGAGCCCGGAGTCGGGCAAGGGGCCGATACGAACGGCCACATCCATGCCCTCCTCGACCATGTTGACGATGCGGTCGAGGAAGTAGGCGGAAACGTCAACCTCGGGGTACTGCTGCAGGTAGTGGACGATGCACGGCATGACGAACTTCTTGCCGAACAGGATGGGCGCAGTGACGGCCAGGTCGCCCTTGGGCGTGGCGTTGATGCCGGCGGCGGCTTCGTTGGCCTCGTTGATGCTGGCGAGGATATGCCGGGTGTCTTCCAGGTAGCGGCCACCGGCTTCGGTCAGGCGTACGCTACGGGTGGTGCGCAGCAGCAGCTTGACCCCCAGCTGATCCTCCAGGGCGCTGACGGCACGGGTGACCGCGGCTGGGGAGATGTCCAGGCGGCGGGCAGCAGCGGCGAAGCTTTCCAGCTCGCCTACGGCGACGAACACCTTCATCAGGTGGATCTGGTCCATGCGGGCTCCTGGGGCTATGAAGTGCCGGGATTATCTTTCATCCGAGCGTTTTGTGTTGCCTCTGTCCCGTACGCGGTCCCTTGTAGGAGCGGCCTTGTGTCGCGAAAGGGCTGCACAGCAGCCCCAGCAATTGATGCTTCACTACTGAAATCCTGGGGCCGCGCTGCGGCCCTTTCGCGACACAAGGCCGCTCCTACAGGGGACCGCGCACGATCAGATATCCAGCACCAACGCCTGTACCCCCTCCTCGACCCGGGCCGGCACGGCACAGCAGATCAACACCGACCCCGCCTCCGGCAACTCGGCCGGCGGGTTCGGGTAATGTACCTGACCACTGACCAAGCGGGTCTTGCAAGTACCACACGACCCACCTCGACAACTGAACTCCGGCGACAATCCGCGAGCCTCGGCCAGCTCCAGCAGCGTCCCGCTACCCGGCGCCCAGCGTGCCTCTTTGGCTGAAGCCGCAAAGTACACCGGTACCGGCTCGCTGGCAGCAGGTGGCTGTTGCAGGGTGGGCTGGTCATCGTCGGTGTGCCGCCGGAGCGTCGACGGGCCAAAGGCTTCGGCATGGATCCGCGCATCCGGCACATGCACCCCGCGCAGCCCTTCATACAGGTCCTGGGTAAAACTGCCCGGGCCGCACAGATAGAAATCGTAGTCGTCCAGCGCCAGCGTGGCCTTGACCTGCTCGATACCCAGCCGACCGGCAAACTCGTAATCACGCCCCGCCAGCGCATGCTCTTCCGGCTGGCTCAGGGCGCGGTGCACGTGCAGCAGGCCGCCGGCCTGTTGCCGCAAGCTTGCCAGCTCCTCACGGAACGGCAGGTCGGCCAGGCTGCGCGCCCCATGAAACAGATGAATGCGCCGTGCCTGCCCCTTGCTCAACTGCTCGCGCAGCATGGCCAGTAACGGCGTGATACCCACACCCGCGCCAATCAGCACCAGCGGCCGTGTGCTCTGCTGGTCCAGCGTGAAGCTGCCCATTGGCGGGCGCACGTTCAGCATATCGCCTGCCACGACGCGCTCATGCAGGTGCCGCGAGGCCGGGCCCTGGGCTTTGACGCTGATGCGCAGGTAACCGTCGGAAGGCGCGCTGGACAGGCTGTAGGTGCGGATCAGCGCCGCCTCACCGTCGAGCCGGACTTGCACCGGAACATGCTGCCCCGGCGCAAAGGCCATCGCACTGCCAGCAGGAGGCTCAAGGTAGAACGAGCGGATATCACGGCTTTCCTGCTCCACCCGCAGCACGCGCCAGGCTTGCCATTGGCGCTGCCGCTGGCGTTGCTGCAGGCGTATGTCGGCCTCGGCCCAGGTGCCGGTCATCAGGCTGGTCGGCGCGTACTCCTTGAAGGCCCAACGCAGGGAAACGGCAGCCGGGCGCCACACCACCTGCTCGACCTCCAGCGTCCACAAGCGCTCGGCACCTTCGAATGCCTGGATGGCGGGGCTGTCCAGCAGCAACTCGGCATGCCCGTATAGCTGCAACACGTTGCCGTTGCTGAAATCGATGAACAGCAACCCTGCTTGCGGGTTCACCAGCAGGTTGCCCAAGGTGTTGAAGTGCAGGTTGCCTGCATAGTCGGGAATGGTCAGGCGGTTGCCTTCGACCTTGACGAACCCGGGCCGCCCGCCACGGTGGGAGACATCCACCGAGCGCTGGCCGTCGTCATGCTCGACATAGCTGGCGACAAAGAAGGTGTCGGCTGCCTGGATCATGCTGGCAGCCGAGGCATCGAGTGTCGTCGCATCGACACGCCCTTGGGCGGGTTCCGCGACACGGGTGTAGTCACGCAGCTGGATGTACTGCGGGCAGTTGCCGAACGACTGCTCCACAGTCACCTGCAGTTGCCCGTCGCCGGCCTGGTGGATCTGGCCGTTGAGGCGGTTGCGCCGGCGGGTGTGCAGTTCGATCCCCAGCAGGCCGACCGCCTGCCCGGCAGCCAGCCCCGGGGTAGCAGGATCGTCTGCTGGCAGTTGAGTGTCGATCGTCAGCTGGCGCGGGTCCGGCGAGCTGACGAAACCTTCCGGCCCTTCCAACAGCGTTGCCCAGGGCCGCCCCAGTGCGTCCACGCTGGCGGCGACCATGAACGGCAACTGGTGATAGAAAATACGATGCTGGTCGGGCATGTAGTCACGAATGACCTTCTGCCCGAACGCCTCCATGCGCTCCGCGACACCGGCTTTTTCCTGCAGGGTCTTCTCCCCTGCATGCCAGGGCGAGGAGTGGTGATCCGGGTTCTGTTGCATGGCGGCGTTCCTCGCAATGGCGGGATGTCAGGCGCTGGTCTGCAGGCCGATCACGGTGCGTGGCATGGGCACGAAGCCCGGCAGCGCCTCGATCCGCGCCAGCCAGCTGCGTACGTTGGCATAGGGCTCCAGCGACACATTGCCCTCCGGTGCGTGGGCGATGTAGGAGTAGTTGGCGATATCGGCGATGGTGGGTGTGCTACCGGCCAGGAAGGGGGTGTTGGCCAGCTCGGCGTCGATCACCTTCAGCAGGGTATGGGCGCGGGTAATCACTTCGTCGGTGTTGAACGAGGCACCGAACACCGTGACCAGACGCGCGGCAGCAGGGCCGAAGGCCAACGGGCCGGCAGCGACCGACAGCCAGCGCTGGACGCGGGCGGCGGCAGCGGGTTCCTCGGGGAGCCAGGTGCCGTTGTCGTACTTCTTGGCCAGGTACACCAGAATGGCGTTGGAGTCGGCGACCACCGTGCCGTTGTCGTCGATGACCGGGACCTGGCCGAACGGGTTGAGGGCCAGGAAGTCCGGCTGCTTGTGCGCGCCTTTGGCCAGGTCGACGAACACCAGCTCGGTGGGCAGGTTCAGCAGCGAAAGCATCAGCTCGATGCGATGGGCGTGGCCGGACTTGGGGAAGTTGTAAAGCTTGATCGGGTTCGACATGGGCTTGGCTCCTGATCAGCACCGGGGTGGGCTGGTGGAGCACATGCTGCACCGGTTCGGCTGGCAGCAGAATCCGTGTGGCGGGGAAACCATAATTTCGCGGGGCGGAATAATGGAAATATCCAGATCCGCGTATCCCCTGTGTAGGAGCGGCCTTGTGTCGCGATAGGGCCGCAAAGCGGCCCCCGACTATGGTTTATCGCTGCTGAAATCCTGGGGCCGCTTTGCGGCCCTATCGCGACACAAGGCCGCTCCTACAAAGGCAGGTGCAAGATCAGTGCAGCTTGTTGAAATACCGGAACAACCCACGCGCAGCCTCGATCACCTGTGGCACACAAGCCTGGATGTCCTCTTCGCTCATCTGGTCCAGCAACTCGAAGTTGTCCTCGAGCCCATGCAGCGAAATGGCCTTGAGCAGTTGGTCCTGCTCCGGCGGCAGCTCGGCCCAACCAGCGACCTGAGTGCCGCGCATGTAGCCAAAGCACCACTCCTCCATGATGATCACACTGCCCTCTTCGCCTTCGCTTTCTTCGAACAGCGGCTCAAAGTGGTCGACATCGTCGCCCAACTCCTCCGCCACCTGGCTGGCATAGCGCAGCATCAATGCCGTATACGCCTCTTCATGTGCCGGCTTCTTGAATTTCGGCACCTTGCCACCAGCCACCGCGGGCAGCCACTGTTCCGGAGTGACAGTGGTCGGTGAGCTGGCCAGTGCAGTGAAAAAGCCATTGAGCTCGGCCAGGTTGAGTACCGAGTAGTCATTGCCGTAGGTGATCAGCAGGTCTTCGAGGCGGTCGAGTTCTTTTTCGCTGAGTGCGGGGAGCATGGGTGAACATCCTGGGAAGCAAAAGTGTGTGCACCCTAGCACAGAACTACCCTGAGTCCGCGATAGCGATTATTCATGCCATCACCGCGGCATTGGTGCATGGAAGCGATAGCCAAGCGTTGCATCGTACATCGCGGCTGCCTTAACAGTTGTTTGGAAAGGCGCTTGTAAAGCTGTTGAAGGAATATGAAATGGATGTGGCAGGTCGGGTCTTATACGCAGAACAGGTGGTAAATGTGATCCATGTAGGAGCGGCCTTGTGTCGCGATGGGCTGCATGGCAGCCCCGGCGATTGTTGCGTTGACGCTGAAATCCGGGGGCCGCTTTGCGGCCCATCGCGACACAAGGCCGCTCCTACACAGGTTCGGCGCCAGCCTTCAGGTGGCGCCGTACCTGTCAGGCCTTACACCGCCAGCGCGCGCTCACGCAGCTCGCTGTTGAGGATGCGGTCGTTCTCGCTGTAATCGACCGGGCAGTCGATCACGTGCACGCCCGGGGTCTTGATGCAGTGCTCGAGCAGCGGCAGCAGGCCTTCGGCGCTTTCCACGCGGTGGCCGTTGGCGCCGTAGGCTTCGGCGTACTTGACGAAGTCCGGGTTGCCGTAGTCCAGGCCGAAATCGGTGAAGCCCATGTTCGCCTGCTTCCAGCGGATCATGCCGTAGCCGTCGTCACGCAGGATCACCACGGTGATGTGCATGCCCAGGCGTACCGCAGTTTCCAGCTCCTGGCTGTTCATCATGAAGCCGCCGTCGCCGCAAACCGAAATCACCGGGCGGTCCGGATGCACCAGGTGCGCGGCCATGGCCGATGGCAGGCCGGCGCCCATGGTCGCCAGGGCGTTGTCCAGCAGTACGGTGTTCGGCTTGTGCGCCTTGTAGTTGCGGGCGAACCAGATCTTGTAGATGCCGTTGTCCAGGGCAACGATGCCTTCGGATGGCAGCACGCGACGGATATCGGCGACCATGCGCTGCGGGTAGACCGGGAAGCGGTTGTCGTCGGCACCTTCGGCGATCTGCGCTTCATTGGCTTCACGGATCGCCATCAGGCGGGTGAAGTCCCAGTGTGTGGTGTCGGTCAGCGCTTCGCTGATCTGCCATACGGCGTTGGCGATGTCGCCGATCACTTCCACCTGCGGGAAGTACACGGCATCGACTTCGGCGGAGCGGAAGTTGATGTGGATGACTTCGGTGCCGCCACGGACCATGAAGAACGGCGGCTTCTCGATCACGTCGTGGCCGATGTTGACGATCAGGTCGGCGGCTTCGACGGCGCGGTGCACGAAGTCACCCGACGACAGTGCGGCGTTGCCCAGGAAGCGCGGGTGACGCTCGTCGACCACACCTTTGCCCATCTGGGTGGTGATGAACGGGATGCCGGTCTTGTCGATCAGCTGCTTGAGGACCTTGGCGGTCATCTTGCGGTTGGCGCCGGCGCCGATCACCAGGATCGGGCTGCGAGCTTTCTGCAGTTTTTCCACGGCGGCTTCGATGGCCTTGTGCTCGGCCAGCGGGCGGCGGCTCAGGCTAGGCGGAATCGGCAGGCTTTCGGTCTGTTCGGCGGCGATGTCTTCCGGCAGCTCCAGGTGCACGGCCCCTGGCTTCTCTTCTTCGGCCAGGCGGAAGGCTTCGCGCATACGGGCCGGGATGTTGTCGGCCGAGGCGAACTGGTGGGTGTACTTGGTGATGGGGTCCATCATGCCGCACACGTCGATGATCTGGAAGCGGCCCTGCTTGGACTTCTTGATCGGCTTCTGGCCGGTGATCATCATCATCGGCATGCCGCCCAGGTAGGCATAGGCGCTGGCGGTGACCAGGTTGGTGGCGCCAGGGCCGAGGGTCGACAGGCTGACGCCAGTCTTGCCGGTCAGGCGGCCGTAAGTGGCGGCCATGAAGCCTGCGGACTGCTCGTGACGGGTAAGTACCAGCTTGATCTTCGACTTGCGCAGGGATTCGAGCAGGTCGAGGTTTTCTTCACCGGGAATACCGAATACATACTCGACACCTTCGTTTTCCAGGCATTGCACAACGACATCGGCGGCCTTGGCCATCTTGCTTGCTACCTCAAGTGATGGGACGGTGGAAGTCCGGAAATGCGCAGCACGGTACGCTGGCATCGCTCAGCCCGGGGCCAGGAATGCCCCGAACCAAAGTCTTGACGTAGGGTGGGCGCGGGAAAGTCACGTGAATGTGACGGGAATATTGTCGCAGCCTGGGTATTGCGCGCTCAGAGTGGGAGTTGTGGGAGCGGGCGAGTCGAGGCGTCGAACCGCCGCGAACACCGGCGAAGCCGGTGCCATACACCGCGTCGTCTGCTTCGCGGGCGCGCCCGCTCCCACAGGGACTGCGTATGCCCGGGATTTTTTGCACCACAAAGACAAAACCCCTACCTGCATGCGCAGATAGGGGTTTTGCGAAATGAATCTTGACGATGACCTACTCTCACATGGGGAAACCCCACACTACCATCGGCGATGCATCGTTTCACTGCTGAGT